>CAZPEJ010000309.1:0-6438 GCA_964585465.1 uncultured Ardenticatenaceae bacterium | reverse complement strand
TCTTGTTGTGGCTGGCAACCCTGGCACTCCGCCAACCCATTACACGTTACTCCCAAACCACCTACCTCAACTTCCTCGGTTTAGGGCTATTGGTACAAGCCTTTGGGCAACTAGCCATCAACAACGCCCTGGGGTACCTGCCTGCTTCCATCGTTTCCCCTACCTTGCTGGCCCAACCCGTGTTAACGGCCGTTTTAGCCATCCCACTCCTGGGTGAAAACCTATCCCTGTTGCAAATAGCCGGAGGCGGTGCCGTCATCGCCGGAGTCTACATCATCCACCGCAGCCGCCTGTAAAAGAAGAAAATAGGTCTTTCGGATTTTGTGGGATTTGCCGTGAAACGTAAAACGTGACCAGAGAAATTTCACGTTTCACGTTTTACGTTTCACATTTCACGTTTCACATTTCACGTTTCATCAATGCTCCCCATTCCCCGGAATATGGAACGGCACATCAATCACCACAATATCCTTATGCGCCCGCAGCCGCATTCGCAAAATGTTAGCCGTCTGGTTGTGTAACAAATGCCCGGCAAACGACTCCGGCACAAACTCTGGAATCACCACCGTAATCAGTTGGTTGGGAAACTCCTTATTATTCACCCGCTCAACATACTCCACCAACGGCGTTAAAATATCCCGGTATTCATACTCCAACAAAACCAGGTGAATATCATCCGTAATCTCTGGGAAACGTGCCCAACGACGTGCAAACCGTTCCTTTTGCTCCTCAGACGTAATAATACACACCGCCCGCGTATTTTTGGAAATCCGTTTAGCATAACGCAACGCCCGCAACGTCCCCCGGTGAACATCTGCAATCGGCACCACCACCACATCCCCAATCTCCGACAAATCTTGCATGGTTAAACCCTGTGTTTGCAGCGATTC
The DNA here is from genome assembly GCA_964585465.1 of uncultured Ardenticatenaceae bacterium. Lineage (GTDB taxonomy): Bacteria > Chloroflexota > Anaerolineae > Promineifilales > Promineifilaceae > CAZPEJ01. The sequence continues at coordinate 5,548 of CAZPEJ010000309.1, read as the reverse complement.
AGCAATATGGGCGTAATGTGCCCTGATGCCCCGGAAAAACAGAACCAGCAACGGAATGGCAATCACAATAGCCCATGCCCCTTCCGAAAATTTGGTGACAATTAGCACCACAAAAACAATCGAGGTAGTGACAGCTCCCACAAAATTGACGAGCCGTTTCCACCACACCCCTTTTTCATAATGAATGGTGGTAACGTGGGTTTTGATACTCTGGCCCGGCTTCAGGTGGGCTATTCTATTCATCAGCCGCACCATTCCAAATTGGGAAAGGGTAAAACACAACATCACACCCAGGGCGTAAAGCGGCAACATGGCAATTTCGTCTGCCTGGAAAATGACGATGACGACAGAAGCCACAACCGCCAAAACCACAATCCCAGAGTCATAAACCAGGCGATCCCCCCGGTTTTGCAACCATCGGGGCAAAAAATTATCCTTTGCCAGAAAAGAACTGAGACGTGGAAAATCCTGATACCCCGTGTTAGCCGCTAAAACCAGAATGAGCATGGTGGTAAACTGCACCCAATAATACAAAAAGCCGCCTCCGGTCACGTTGCGAGCCATTTGTGACAGAATGCTTTCTTCCTCCGAAGGTAACAGGTTCAGGTGAGTAGCCATAAACGTAATGCCCATAAAGAGGGTCATGGCTATGATGCCCATTGCCACCATTGTTTTGGCCGCGTTTTTGGCTTCTGGAGCCTTAAAAGCTTGTACACCGTTGCTGATGGCTTCAATGCCGGTTAAGGCGGTACACCCGGCCGCAAAAGCTCGCAGAAACAACCAGATGTAAAGAAAACTGGTTATGGGACGCTCCGGGGCCACATCATGAACGGCCGGAATTAACAACGAGGTGCCAAATAGACCAAAATACCGTACCAGGCCAATGGTTGTGACCAACAACACCCCGCCGACAAAGGCGTAAGTGGGCAAAGCAAAGATAGTGCCACTTTCCCGAACCCCACGCAGATTTACCCAGGTCAGGATGACAACGGCCGTTAATGCCATCCACACCCGGTAATCATACGTCTCCGGGAACGCAGACGTGAGTGCCCGAATACCCGCCGACACCGAAACCGATACCGTCAAAACGTAATCCGTCAAAAGTGCCCCCGCCGCAAAAAGAGAGGGTAACGTCCCCAGGTTATCTTTTGTGACCGTATAAGCCCCACCCCCATCGGGATAATGCAAAATCGTTTGAATGTAACTAAAAACGACCAGCAATACCAACCCCAAAATGCCGAGGGCAATGGGCATCGTCAGCCCTAAAGCCCCACTACCCAACAAAATCAGCACACTCATAATCGCTTCAGTGGCATAGGCATTACTACTGATAGGGTCAGACGCAAAAATAGCCAGTGCCCGCACCTTGTCCAATCGTTCATGAACATCGGCCCTGGTAGGAAAAGGCGTACCGATAAAAAACCTTTTGATAGCAGAAAGCTGAACAGTCATTATGAAATACCTCCAAATATGTCAGGCATTTGTCCCTTGCAGGGTAACAGATAAACAATCAGGGATAATCAGGGAAAACTTAACTTTTACGAGACCCATTGCCTTCGGGAGAGGCAAACAGGGCCGCTAACTGTTCTGCCCCAACAGAATTTGTTACGGCCAACACTTCATCACCCGCTTCAATGATGGTCACACCTCGCGGCACAACCATCGTGCCATCACGAATAATGGCGGCAATGACACATTGTTCAGGCAGTACCAGGTCTTTGATGGCAATACCAACGGCTTTGGCCCCCGCAGGCACTTTTTCTTCCACCAACGAGTATTGCCCACGCCGCAATTTGAGCAGGGTCATCATATCCCCCATAGACATTTCTTCAATAATCAGGCTAGAAAGCACTTCCGCCTGATTCAGGGCTACATCTATGTGGAATTTTTCGTCAAATAACCAGGCATTACGCGGGTTATTGATGCGGGCAATGATTCGCTGAATGTGATAGCGGGTGCGGGCCAGGTAACATAGGGCCAGATTGGTGGCATCGTCGGCAGTGCAGGCGGTTAAAACGTCTGCCCGGCCGAGTTCCATTTGGTCTAACAGGTGGGGGTCCGTCGCATTTCCTTCAAAAATAACCTCTGTAGGGAGTTCACGATGCAAGCGAGAGAGGACTTCGCGCCGGTTTTCCAGCAAACGCACCTCGTGACCCTGTTCGTGTAATAGTTTGGCAAGTTGTGCCCCGGTACGGCCGCCTCCGGCAACAAAAACGTACATCTTATTTATCCTCCTTCAGGCGTTGGCGTAAGGTTTCAATACCATCCAACGTGGCACTTACCTGAACCACATCCCCTTTTTGCAGTTGGATGTGGCTTTCGGGCAAGGTGGCGCGCCCGGCTCGCACAACACTGACAGGCATACACCCTTTGCACAGCAGGTCTTGTAGGGGTTTGTTATCCCAGGTATCGGGAATGATAAACTCATACACTTCTACTTCGCCGTTGCCCGCCGCCAGGAGGGATCGCACATTCACCGCGTACATCATTTCTTCGATGCGTTGGGCACCCCAAATGGTGGAGCTGATCATTTGCAGGCCAAAGGCTTCGTGCAACGGCCGCCAGCGGGGGTTATAGTTGCGAACAATGATGTTAGGTACCTGATACACGGAACGGCCGATATGGGCCACCACTGCATTCAAAGGATCGTTGTTTGTCACCAGGGCCAGGGCACTGGCTTGTTGGATGCCTGCACTGTGCAAGATTTCCCGATTCAGCGGGTCGCCCACAATAGCATGACCACGAAAATCGGCCGATAAATTGTCAAAATCTGTTTCAGTTGAGGCAATAACCGAAACCTGATGCCCTCGTTTATACAAACGGTCGGTCAGTTCGGCTCCAAATCGGCCACAACCTACTACAATTGCTTTCATGATAAAACTCCATTGGGTGGCAATCGCCAGGATTGTTACGCTAACAACTTAATCTACTAAATAAGGGACATCGGTAATCACGATGCCTTTTTTGAACATCAAAGCCAGACGCAACCAGACGGCGGCCTGGGTATGCAACACATTTTGCCACCAGGAACGGGGCACAAAACGAGGCACGACGATGGTAATAATCTCATTGGGTTGGCGGCGTTCAGCAATGTCTTCGATGTAATTGAGTAAGGGTTCCAAAAAGAGGCGGTAGGGGCTATCAAGAATAACCAATCGGGTGCCATCGCCCCACGATTCCCACTTTTGCTGAATTTTTTCTGCATCAACGGGGTCTACGGAGATGTGAACGGCCGTTACATCATCCGTCAGGGTGCGCGCATACCGCAGAGCAGCCAATGTACCTTGATGCACACTGCTCAAGGGCAAAATCACCCGATGGCGGGCAATACGTGGTGGTGCCCCGTAATTATCCAGTGAGAGCCGTTTTGCCAGATGTTTGTAATGGCGGTGAATGAGGGAAAAGATTACAACCAGCACCGGCAAAAGAATCAGAATAATCCAGGCCCCGTCGCGGAACTTGGTAATGGCAAAAATGAACATGACCACCAAAGTACACACCGCCCCAAAGCCATTGATGACCATTTTGCTGACCCATTTCGGATCATATTTCAAGGTTGAACCCAACTCTGTCAACTGTTGCCCTAGGGCCAGATGCCCACTCTTCCACCAGCGCACCGCCATACCAGCCTGGGACAAGGTAAAAGAGAGAAAAACCCCAATCGCATACAAAGGAATAAGCAGCGTCACACTGGCCTGGAAGGCGATAATTAACAAAGAAGCAATCAAAGCCAGCACGATAATCCCACGAGAGTAAACCAGGCGACTTCCTTTGTAGGTGAGTTGGCGCGGCAAAAAACCGTCGGCGGCTTGCAAAGCCCCCAGGCGCGGAAAGTCGGCAAAGGCGGTGTTGGCAGCCATAATCAAGATAAGGGTCGTGCCAGAAATAACAATGAAATACAACAGATTACGCCCGCCATAAATGGTGCGAACCAGTTGGGAAATGATGGTTTCTTCTTCAGAGGGGATGCCACCAATTTGCCCGGTGAGGAAGCTGATGCCCAGAAAGAGGGTGGCGAGGATGCCAGACATCCAGATAAGGGTTACCCCTGCGTTGCGGCTGCGCGGTTCTTTGAAAGCAGTGATCCCATTTGAAATAGCCTCGATGCCGGTCAAAGCGGCCGTTCCGCTGGAAAAGGCGTGAAGAATTAAAAAGAGGGAAACAGAAGTGGCTACCCCGTGCATTTGTATCTCTGGTGGGTCAACCACCAAACCTAGCGACCCGGTGAAGTAGCGAAAAAAGCCGATGACCACTGTAAGAAACATCGTTCCCAGAAAAAAGTAGGTAGGAACGGCAAAAGCGGCCCCCGACTCTTTGACCCCGCGCAGGTTGATGAGCATGATAAAAAAGACCATGATGACGGCAATGGGGACACGATATTCATAAAGTGCCGGGTAAGCAGAGGCTAATTGGGCCACGCCAGAGGAGATAGAGACGGCTACGGTGAGGATGTAGTCGGTGAGCAGAGCAGCCCCGGCCGTTTGGGCGGGCAATTCTCCCAGGTTATCGCGGGCGACAATGTAGGCTCCCCCACCGCCAGGGTAGGCGTGAATGGTTTGTTCGTAGGAAATGGTCACCATCGCCATGAGCAGGACGATGGCCATAGAGATGGGGAAGACGTAACCAAAAGCGGCCGTTCCTGCGGCTGCCAGAATGATCAGGATTTCTTGGGTGGCGTAAGCGGTGGAGGAAAGGGCATCGGAGGCAAAAACAGCTAATCCGATAGCTTTACCAATGGTTTGATGGGGGGCATCGGCCGTTTGTAGCGGTCGGCCAATGAGCCAGGTGCGCCAGGAACGGCGGGGCTGATGTTCGGCCGTTCGGTGCAAAACATTTTCTTGCTGAGGTGGGTTGGTTTTGACCATCTTTTTTTCATGGTTGATTGAAGCCATGCTCCTTTATCGAGCGGGGCAAACGGATGAAGGGTATCAAGTTTTTACCGTTCACACCAGGTACTTTTTACGTGCAAGATGACAGGCAGGTTGCACAAAACCATTGCATTATAGGAGTATGAAAGGTTTCTGGCAATGCGACTTGTGGCCGAATCTCGTATTCTTTATGCTCTCTAGGGTAAAATCTGTTTTCTCGCGCAGAAGCGCAAGGGGTTTTTCTCCCTCTCCGCGCTTCTGCGTCTTTGCGTGATGCTCATTTTTTCTTGTGTAGCAGCACAAAGTTTATCAGGGTTCAAGCAGAGGATATGATGAAAAGTAAAACCATTTTGCAACAATTAAATTTACAAGCTGTCAATTTGGGCGTTTGCACCGGGGCCGAGGGGTGGCTGGATAGTGGGGCGACCCCCATCACGTCTTACAACCCCACCACCGGACAGGCAATTGCCCAGGTGGTTCCGGCAACAGAAACCACCTATGATGTCGTCGTGGCGCAGGCAACGGAGGCTTTCCGCGTCTGGCGGCTGTTACCCGCTCCCAAACGTGGTTTATTGGTACGTGACCTGGGAACGGCCGTTCGGGAGCAAATCGAGCCATTGGGTGAACTGGTTAGCCTGGAAATGGGCAAAATTCGGGTCGAAGGTATTGGCGAGGTACAG
>CAZPEJ010000308.1:0-6438 GCA_964585465.1 uncultured Ardenticatenaceae bacterium | reverse complement strand
CACTGGAGCGAGTCACCACCCAACCTCCCAGGGTCGAGTACTCAAATGATTGTGGAAAATGCCCCAACGTATACCCATGCGCCCGCAACTGGGCTTCCAGGTTGGGGCCAGTCACCCCGGCAGCAAAGGTGGCTAACAGACTGGTTTCGTCCAGGTCTAACAGCCCGTTCAACCGTTCCAGGCTGACCGTCAAAACGGGTTGGTCACTTACCAGGGGGTTGATATGCCCCACCACGCTGGTGCCACCGCCATAGGGAATGACCTTTGCCCCGGTGGTTTTGGCAAAGTGGAGCAAGGTCTCTACGTCCTCGTCGTTCATGGGGAAAGCCACCCCATCGGGGAAAGCTGGAATTCGGCCGTGTCGCAACACCACCCAATCGGGAAAACTTTGCCCCCTGGTGTGGCGCAGCCGAACGGCCGGGTCTTGAGACACCAATGGGTGATCTGGCAGGTGGGAACCAGGCACAGATGCCACCACCTGCTCCCAGGTAGCCTGGTGCGGCGGCGTGCCAACCCCAATCAACTGAGTCAAAAAATCGGCCGCGTGCGGTGGCAATAAATAATCAACCGTGTCATCCCCCCAACCATTCCAGCGTCTCATCGTGTTGCCTGCGTAACATCAAGTTAATTCTGTTATACGGTGTTTGTTTTAGAGAGATTAGAGATTAGAGATTGCCAATCTCTAATCTCCTTTTGAATAGACCCATTTGGGTTAATCTAAATCATCCCAACCAAAATCTACATTTTCGCGCTGTTCGCCCGCGCCCAGGAGGACACCCAAACGGCCGGTTCCCGGGGCCGGGTATGTCCAGTCGCCAGGGATAAAGAGGTTGACATGAACCGGGTCAAAGGCATCAATGGCAACACAGTAAGTGCCTGCGTCTAGTCCGGTGAAGCTGTAAGTGCCGGTTGTATCGGTAACGGCCGTTTCCAGCACATTGGCCGGGTTAATCACCCCATCTTGCGGGCAGGCATTGGCACTTAATGTCACCTCTGCCCCGGCAATTACCTGTTCGTTACTGTTAATCGTGCCATCCGCCCGGTAAAAACCACCCCCCACGTCTACACAGTTGGCAGACGGGGCACCACTGGACAAAATGGTGCAGAAATCGCGCCACACCACCCCGCTAATCGAGGCCGAGTTGGCTTGTGGGGTCACAGCAGCCCCTTCTTCGACCACAATTTGCACCCAGAAGGCATCCCCGATAAACCCATTGATGCCAAACGGCAAATCATTTTCATCACTGATTTGGAAGTTGGCGCGGTAGGTGCCGGGGGTAGCCGTCGCTGTCAGGTTAATAAACACATCCACCACTTGCCCTGGCACCACCGGGTTTTCCAACGGGGTGAACTCCGGCGCACCGAGTGTGTCATCCCCACCCACCAGGGCCAGGCTGTAATCTGTCGTCCAGGGGCAGGTGCCACTATTCCGCAGCCGCCACCCTTTTTCAAACTGGGCACCGGGCGGATAAACCGTGTTATCGGGAATGGTCAGGTCTTCGATAAACTCAATGCTCTTGGTGCAGGTGGTCAGGTCTACCTCTGGCAGGGGTAAAAATTTGTAATCCCAGCCAAAGTTGACATCGGTCACGGTTTGCCCTGATGCTACAGCCAGGTTGATGGTGTTGAGATTGGCTTCTGGGAATGTCCAACCCCCAGGCAGGAGCAGTTCGCTGTTTTCTTCGCTCAACGGATCCACCGAAATACAGTAGGTTCCGGCGGGTAGGTCGGTAAAGAGGTACTCCCCGTTGCTATCGGTAACGGCCGTTGCCACCCCGGTGGCCGGGCACTCCCCTTCACCTAAATCTACAGTGATGCCAGCAATGCCTGGCTCTTCTGTTTCCAATAGCCCATTCGCCTGGAAAGAGGCCCCGTCTGCCGTGGGGATGCAGCCTGGGGCGGGAGTGGCGGTGGGAGCTGGTGTGCCGGTGGTGGGCGTAGGGGTAGTGACGTTGGTTTCCGAGGGAATGGTACACAAATCGTGCCAGATTCGGCCGTTAATGGCACTATCGGCCGTTGCGCTGGTGGCGGTAGCCTCTGGGGTGGCGGCTGCCTGGGCGGTGTTATCACTTGCCAGGGTAAATGAGCCATTCACCCCGTTGACAGCTACGGCATAGGTGCCAGCAGGCAGGTCTAAAACTTCCAACGGAATGACTTCTTCATAGGGGGTAGCAACGGCGGTACAAACAACTCCCGCAGGTCGCAGGGTTGTAATACGTACCTGGAAGCTGCTCTCGTTTCGTTCGCTAATGATCTGGTCAATGTTGGTACACCCATCAGGTAATGTCCCACGCACCCGCACTTCGATAGTGACAGGGGGTGTTTCGCTGGCCACAATTTGAATACTGTCAATAATGGCATCTGCCGCGACAGGTTCGGGGGAGGTGGTGGGGGTGGCAGCCGGGGTGGTGGCAGCAGCAGGTTGGGTGGGGGTGGGGGTAACGGCCGTTTCTGCTTCCCCACAACTGATTAACAACAACCAGAAGAAGGGGAAAACGGCCGTATAAGCCAATTTTTTCAGGTTTATCATACTCACATCCTTATATAAAGATTTCCAGATATGCGATGTTATCATCTCTAGTACAGGTTTTCGTAAGTTCTCATCAAATTTTTGAAGCTGCGTTTCCTCTGCTAATTCCCTACTGATCACTGAGTACTGATCACTGAGTACTGATTATCTGGAGGCGAATGATGCCAAAAACATCACATGTCTTAAGAGTTATCTCGTTATGTTAACTTAATAAATAGGCAGCGATGAGTTCGGCCGTATTTTTCAGGGCTTCCCGGTGGGTGCGTTCATAGTGGTGCGAGGCATCCACTCCAGGGCCAATTAACCCAACCCGCACGTTTCCGCCGGCTCCCCAATAGGCTTCTCCATCAGAGCTATAAAATGGGTAGATGTCTGTTTGGTAGCGCACCTGACTCTGTTCGGCCAGGGCTTCTAATTCGCGGCGAAAGCCCATATGGTAAGGGCCACCCGAATCTTTGGCGCAAATTGTCACCGAAAACTCGTCGGATTGTTGATTGGCTGCCACCACTGCCATATCTATCGCCAGAAGTTCATACAAGTCAGCCGGGAAACCCGTTGCCCCCCCATGCCCCACTTCTTCATAGTTGCTGATGTGGAAAGTGGTGTGCTGTTTGGGGTGTAAACCCGCTTCAACCAGGGCAGCAATTGCTCCATACAAACAGGCGACGCTGGCTTTGTCATCCAGGTGGCGAGAGCGAATAAAGCCGTTTTCGTTAATTTCTACTCGCGGATCCATGGCGATCACATCCCCTACCCGAATACCTAACGCACGGGTCTCAAAAACGGAAGAGGTACGTGCATCCAGCCGCACAAACAGGGTGTTGTCGTCGCGGGTGGCGTTGCGCTCGTTGGCGGTGTGGGCGTGAACAGAGGCAGAAAACGGCATCACAGAGCCACGATACTGTTGGCCGTTGCTGGCAAAGACGGTAACACCTTCCCCTTCAACAGAGTTCCACACCCAGCTACCGAGTTGTGTCATGCGTAAACGGCCGTTTCCCATAATTTCCCGCACCATTGCCCCCAATGTATCTACATGAGCCGTCAGCGCACGCGGTTTGTCGCCCTGTTCCCCCTCCCAACGACCCACCAACGACCCTTTAGGAGTTACCGATAGCGTAAACGGAAAGTCAGACCACATTTGTTGAACATAGGTTATCGCCCGGTCTGTATCGCCTGTAGGGCTAGGCGTATTTAACAAACCGACTAAAAAATCAACCATTTTTTCAACGTTAATTGTGGGGGGCATGGGTTTCTCCTTATCCTCATCAGCAAGTGTTCCTGGAACGTATGTTACCACGATAGCCACATTATAAAAAATGCCAATCCAGTTTACAACTTTTTGAGGCCGAGTGATTAAATTCTTGGTTCGTCGTTCCGGCTTTAGCCGGTAAAACTCACTAAAGTGGGAACGATAAACGGTGGCAGGACTTTTGTACCAACCAAAGTTGCGCCTTGGCAAAGTTTGTTATGATGTATTAGACGGCATTCTGCATGGAGTTTCTGAAAGTACCCACCCACCCCCGTCAAAAAATATATTTGGAGGCAATTATGATTCGTTTATCTTATCGTAAATTTGGGTTGGTTTTACTCCTGTTGTTCACGGTAGGAGGGGTTTTTACGGCCGTTTCCCGTTCTGGGGCCCAAGGCGATCCGTTACCCCCGATTGTATTTGTGGCTCGTTCCCACCTGGCAACACCCGACGACGTTTTCCAGGATGAACTGGGGCCATCCGGTCAGTTTGGCAGTGGGTTGCCCAAGTTTGCCCCCTACAGCCGCCTGTTTTTACGCCAGGAAGACGGCACCCTCGTTCCCTATGACACCCCTGGTTTGGTAGATGTGCAATCACCGGATGTCAGTCTGGATGGCACAAAAATTGTTTTTGCCGGGGCAACCACCCTGGATGATGACGCGCCCGATTATGGTTGGCGGCTGTATGAAATCAATGTGAATGGCACCGGGTTTCACCAATTGACCTTTTCTGACCGGGCCATCGAGATTCCCAACAGCGACATTTTTGGCAATCAGGAAACCTATGGCTGGTATAATGATTTGTTTCCCGCCTATCTGGCAGACGGCCGTATTGTTTTTGTCTCCAGCCGTTACCCCACCCGCAGCCACTACGATGGCCGCCACTCCTACAACCTGTATGTGATGAATGGGGATGGCTCCGGGATGCACCGCATTACCACCGAACGAGCTGGTTTGTTGCACCCCACCCCCCTGCCAGACGGCCGTATTTTGCTCTCGCGCTGGTGGAATCAATTTAATCAGCCGACCGAACAGGGCATTTACAACCGCATTGACAACGCTGAGACCAACCAGGTTTTGCCGGATGGCACCACCATTTTGGCGAACCCCGACGAAACCTTTAACCCGGCCGAAGCCATTCTCGCCAACGGTTATCCGGTGCGAGTGGGGCCAAATAGCTGGCATTTGATGGTTATCAACCCCGACGGCACCGATTTCCACCGGTTTGCCAGCACCCCCCGTTATACCTGGGATATGGACAACGACTCCGGTCACGACACCTACACTGCCGCCCAACCGGCCGTTATTTTAACTGGCGACGAGATGCTCATTGCCTACACCTCACAGCAAGACAGTTCGATGGTACATTCCACCCTGAAAACGGGTATTCGGGTGGCTTATCCGGGCCTGGAGATGATGTATGCCAATACCACCGATGCCATTGCGGGTCTCACCTATGATCAGGCGTGGGGGCAGGGGAATGACTCCGGGCCTTATGCTATTCACCCCTGGGGGTTGCCCGACGGCCGAATCCTCTACTCCCAATCCAACGAAGACAACAGCTTGCCAACCAGCGGGACGTATGAAGAAAACGGCCATGTCTATGACCTGCAAGGCTCCAATATGCGTTACCAGCTATACACGATGGTGGTAGACGGCACAGGCAAAACCCTTATCCCAATAGACCTGGCTCCCTTTGGCATGGGAACGGCCGATATTATGGATGCTAAACCGGTATATGCCAGAGCGGGCTGGACAGCCTTGCCCGATACCTTCCTGGACATCCCCAACGACGACCCCCGCCTGGGCAATGTGCCCAACACCCTGGCTGAGTATTGGTTTAGTTTGCAGGGGCCGGGTGATATACTCACCGCCACCATTCACAACCCCAATGTGTATGCCAACGGCTCACTACTCAACCCCTTTGTCAACAATTCACCCCCACCCGGCAGTGTGGCAATTGCCCAGGTGTGGATTGATGCCAACCAGTTTACCGGGGTTTATTGTTACAACGATTGGCCCGACCCGTGCGACACTTTCAAGGCGGACGAAGAAGTGCGGGCTGTTTTGTGGACAGAAGTCCCTGTTTCGCTCACCGGGGCGTTTACGGCGACTGTTCCTGCCGACACAATGGGGTTTATCGTGTTGCGTGATGCTAACGGCCGGGTGGTTCGCAATTGGAACCGGGGATACATCTCCATTGCTCAGGGAAGTGCCTGGGCGCGGCCTGGCGAAACTGTCACCTGCATTGGCTGTCACCTGGGGCATGTCAGTGGCTCCATAGACGACGTAGAAACCCAGGCAGAACAGGGATGGACAAACGTTGCTCCATATACGGCCGTTACAGCCAGTTCCTATTACGAAGCAGATTATGATCCCTTCATTCCTGCCCATGTGGTGGATCGGCGCGGGTGGGTGCCCAAACCAGAGGGTGGCCCCGGCACTACCAGTTGGAGCGACGACCAAACGGGTTGGATTTCGCAAGAGGATCAGGCGGTGGGGGAATGGGTGCAACTCAATTGGGAATATGACATGCAGATCAGTAGTATTCGCCTGGTTGGCCCGCCACCACTGAGTGGGGATTGGGGCGGTTTTGGTGTGCCTGCCCAGTATGGTGACTATTATGTGGAGGCGGCAACAGTGGTTTTGTCACTGAATGG
>CAZPEJ010000307.1:0-6439 GCA_964585465.1 uncultured Ardenticatenaceae bacterium | reverse complement strand
AAAAGAACCAAACCGTTTTGAAAATGCGCTCTTTGTAACGGCTAAACCTGACTCAACAGTTACCCTTTACAGTTTGTTGAGCCATAAAAACACGTTACAATGTCTTCAAAGTTAAACCTGACGCAACGAACAAGGAGTTAGGATGCAAAAACCTTATGACTATTCAACCCGTGTGGGAATCCACCCTGTTTCTTGGGAGTTATTTCATGGTTTATGTAAAGCACTGGTGCAGGCGGCATCGGCGTTTCAGCCAGAAATTATTTTGCCGGTGGGGCGAGGGGGGTATTACCCTGGCACCCTCCTGGCTCACATGATGCAGGTAGAGGTTTACCCCATTCGCCTGACACGGCGGGTCAGCGATGTGGTGGTGCGGGAACACCCCGAATGGATACTCCCACCCCCGGCATCGGTGCGAGGGCAGCGGGTGTTGGTGGTGGATGAGATTAGCAGCACGGGGGAGACGTTGCAGGTGGTAAAAGAGAAAGTACTCAGTTTGGGGGCAGCAGCAGTAAAAACGGCCGTTCTCTATGCCCACTCCTGGGGAACCGACACACCCGACTACATTGGCCTCATTTCAGATGACCTGCTCCTCAACCCCTGGGATCGAGAAATTTTCCGCAACGGGCAGTTCCAGTTTCACCCAGAATATGTCCAGGCTTTGCAACAACAAGGGGTGACACCCGACCCCGCCTTGCTCATTCCAGCAGTTCCCTGGCAAACAGCCAAGGGGTAAACACCCCTGATCTGCCCCTCAAACCCCTAATCCGCCAGATATTGTTCCGCGTAGGCCAGCAACGCCGCCTCAAAAATTGCCATTGGTGGGCGTACTAACCCGGCCCCCACCTGCCCTACCCCGGCGTTTTTGTGGGCAATACCGGTGTTGATACGCGGGGTAATGCCCAATTCCACAACTTTTTGAAGGTCAATACCCACCGGCGAGCCGCGAAAACCTAGCGATGGAATGGTAAAGGCGGTGTGTTCGGCAGTGGTGATTTCGTACATTTCCAGGGTTGCGTTGAGGGCATCCTGGGGGGTACCACTGATAAAGGTGACAATGGCCGGGGCGGCTGCCATGGCAAAAGCTCCAATTCCGGCCGTTTCGGTGATGGTGCTGTCGCCAATATCGGCGTTGGCATCGGCACTGGTGAAGCCGGGGAAGTAGAGGCCATCGGGAACTTCGGCCGGGGCAGTGAACCATTGGCTGCCCAAACCACTGACACGAATGCCAAAATCGGTGCCGTTGCGGGCCATAGTGGTGACAACAGTGCTGCCTTCTATCCCATGTGCCGCATCTGCCATTGCTTTGCAGGAGGCCATGACCGGGTTGAGAACGCTGAGGGCGTTTTCGCCCAGAAACTTGAGGATCGTAGCGGCCGTTTCGCCATTCTTTACCACACTGCTTACCAACGGAGCCAGACGGGTGGTATAGAGCAACGACCCTGCTTTGTTGCGGTTGTGTCCTTCGTCGCCCATGTGCAAGGCTTCGGCCAGCAAGGCGCGAATATCCAGCCCACCCTCGCTGGCAGCCAGGGCTTCGGCCAGGGCTGGCCCCATAACATCGTTCATCCAGCGTAATTTTGCCAATACTTCTGGGCTATAGGCCCCATAACGCAGCACTTTGCCATACCCTTCATTGAGATTGGAGTAGGCTTTGTTGCCATGTGTTTGGTTTTCGATAATGTACACCTGCATAGAGGCGGAGGTGACACCGGCCATGGGGCCGACGGTTTGATGGTGGTGGCAAGGGGCAAATTCCACTTCGCCTGCTTCGACCATGCCAACGGCCGTTTTTTCATCCGTCGCCAACCCTTCAAAAATCAACGCCCCAATCACTGCCCCACGCAACGGGCCAGACATACGCTCCCACTCAATGGGCGGGCCAGCGTGCAGTAGCAGGTTTTTTTTCATGCCCGGAATCACTTTTTCGGCCGTTTCCACCCCCATTAACTTAGGGTGAGCAGACATCATACGGGAAACGGCCGTTTGGTTGGCCTGGGTAATATCTATCATCACAACGCCTCCTGTTTATACTCACAGAGGGCATAAACTGGCATTTTTTATTGTGAGATTGGAGATTGGAGATTAGAGATAGGTCAATCTCTAATCTCCAATCTCCAATCCCCTTCAGCAGTATGTCAGTTTATGACCTTACGCAGTATACATATCCCATCTCGTTATCAGCGTAGAGATTATACTATACGGTTACTTTTGCGTAATAAATTTGCAACTTTGTCACAACTTTTGCCAGTTATTCTCCAACCTATCTTAATTTTGTAACGATTCACCTCCTCTGGAGGCATACGATGTTTTTAACATCAACCTGCAAGAACGACTAAAAAGTAAAACATCGTGGGTCTGAATGGTTACACCTGTTTCATAAAAGGAGAAAAACATGAAGCGGAAATGGTTGTTTAAAGGTTTGTTGCCCATGATGATGGGGTTGGTGTTTTTATTGGCCCAAACGGCCCAGGCTCGCCCTACCCGCGTCCTTACGCTGGATTTTACCAATCTGGAAGATTTGGGAGCTGGTTGGGTATATGAAGGCTGGTTGGTTGTAGACGGTACCCCTGTCAGTAGTGGCCGATTTACTGTGGATGGAAACGGCCGTCTTCATCCGAACCGTTTTTCTGTGGACGTAGACCCCCGCACCACAGCCACCTTTGTGTTGACCATCGAACCAGACCCAGACCCCGATCCGGCTCCCTCGGCTACCCATGTGTTAGCGGGTGACTTTTCGGGCCGCCACGCCACCCTCACCGCCGCCCACCCGGCCGCCCTGGGCAATGATTTCCTCGGCGCAAGCGGCAGCTACGTCCTGGGCGTTCCTTCCGATACCAGCGGCAATACCCCATACACCAACGGCATCTGGTGGGTCGATCCAACCGCTGGGCCTGGGCCTTCGCTCAATCTGCCCACACTGCCTGCGGGTTGGGTCTATGAAGGATGGGTGGTTGGTGCCAATGGCCCCATTTCCACCGGCACATTTATGGCTGTTGATGCGGCCGACAGCGACGCAGGCGGCCCATATGCTGGCCCAGATGCCACCCCACCGTTCCCAGGGCAAGATTTTGTCAACCCGCCCATGAGCCTGGTTGGTGGTATGTCGGTGATCTCCATCGAACCCTACCCAGATAACAGCCCTGCCCCATACACCTTTAAGCCGTTGTTAGATACCAATGTAGAAGATTTGGGTGCGCCTGGCCTGTCTCAGGCAATGGCAAATAACAGTGGTGGTTTCCCCGTCGGTCTGGCAACCCTGTCACAAAGACGGTAAAACCGGTAGTGGGGGGTGATTTTGTGAAACGTGAAACGTGATGCTCGCTGGTCACGTTTCACGTTTTACAGCCAACTTGCTACGACAAACTTTCACCTAATTCAACAAGTTGTAGGCATAAATGGCGGCAATAATCAACAACACCCCCAGACAGCCAAAACGAAACAGGGTGGCGGTTAGTTTCAGAGCCGCTCGCAACAAAAATAGACCAACGAGCAGAACCGCTCCCAAAATAAGTAGCTGAGTTAATTCCCCTGTTGTCACCCCAATCAATTGCGCTAACGATTCCACAACAACCTCCTCATCTCCTAAGCTGACTGCTACCGGCCGTAACCATCACCCAACCACTACTTTGCCCCGTTTGATGACCATTTTAACCAGATTGGTGCCAAAACGATACCCTAGATGGCGGTAATCGGCCGTTTCTAGCAACACCATGTCCGCCTGTTTGCCCACCTCCAAACTGCCAACTTCCTCCCCGCGTCCAATGGCATGAGCCGCGTTTAAGGTGGCTGCCACCAATGCCTGGGCCTGAGTCAGCTTCATATACCGGCAAGCCAACGCCATCACCATCTGCATAGATTCACACCAGCATGTACCAGGGTTACAGTCTGTTGCCAAAGCTAATGCCCCACCTGCCGCCAGGATTTGCTGCGCCGGGGTGTATTCGTGGTGCCCCAGGCCAAAAGGTGTGCCCGGCAACCCCACTGCCAGGGTGTGCCCACTTCCTAAAGCGGCAATGTCTTCGGCCGGGGTTTGCACCAGATGGTCAGCAGAAATAGCTCCCAACTCTACTGCCAGTTTGGTGCCGCCCAACCCTACAAACTCGTCGGCATGAACTTTGAGACCATACCCCAACATTTTGGCTTTTTCTAAAATGCGCCGGGTTTGTGGCACATCAAACACCCCTTGTTCGCAAAAAACATCACAAAACAGGTGAATACCATGTTTTTTCATCCATTCTGCCCCGGCCGGTAAGGTTTCATGGATGATTAGATTGACATAATCGTCAGTACGGCCGTTATATTCCGCAGGTACCGCATGGGCAGGTAAAAAGGTGGGGGTGAGTTCAATGGGTTGGGATTGGCTCAACACCAGAATGGTTTCTAACTGTTTCAACTCGGTAGCACTATCCAGCCCGTATCCTGTTTTGCACTCAACGCTGGTTGTGCCAGCCTGCAACATGCGCTGTAAGCGGGGCAAATTGTCCGCAACTAACTCGTCCACGCTGGCTTGCCGCGTGTGGCGCACGGTAGACATGATACCCCCACCGGCGGCCATGAGTTCCATATAGGTGGCTCCACTAATCCGCATTTCAAACTCATGGGCCCGGTCGCCAAACCAGGGGATGTGGGTGTGGGGGTCAACAAAACCAGGGATCAGACAACGGCCGTTTGCGTCAATGGTTTCTCTGGCACTGAAACGGGTTTGCAGGTCAGCAGAAGGGCCAACAGCCAGGATTCGGCCGTTTTGCACCGCCACCGCCCCATCTTCAATAATTCCCAACTCTCCCAGGCGGCTGCCACGTTGCGGCCCGCCCGTCCCCGGCACCACACACACCTGAGCGGCGGAATGAAGCAGTAAATCTATCAGTTCCATAAGGTGTCCTCCCTTTTGGTATTGTATTCTGTTACGCCTAACTCTCTTCTTTAATCCAACGAGCCAATGTCAAAACGGCCGCTACCATAACCACTGCCGAGACCACACTGTTGAGCGCAAAACCACCTCTGGTTGCCAACGCTGGCCCGACTAGCGAGCCAATGGTGCGCCCCAACGCCCCGGCGGCAATCGAAACCGACAACACCACACTCCGCGCCGATGGTAAAACCTCGGTCAATAACGGCATTCCCCCCACCACTGCCATCTCAAAAAAGAGTACCAGGATAAATAAAACCAACATGGCTGTGTTCAACCCCTGGCCGACAAAAGGAATCAGCAGGTAAGCAACCGCATTGAGCAGCCCCATCGTAATCACAACCGGCCGTTTGCCAAACCTGTCCACCGACCATCCCCCCAACAACTCGCCGATAATTTCCGCCCCACCAATAACCCCAGAAGCCAATCCCAGTGTGGTCAAATTCAACTTAAAGCTGGTTTCCATCCAACTCCCATACACAATAAACAAAATCTCATTAGCCACCATCACTAGCAACGTAAAAAGAGCCACTGCCCACACCACCGGTTTTTCTTTCATCACCAGCCATACCTGGCGTATTGCCAGGGAGTGTCCGGGACGTGTCTGGCTGGGGGGCAGTACCCACCATAATAACCCCACAGCTATCAGCGACAAACCGGTGAACCAGGCAAAAACCGCCTGCCACCCTTGCCGCGCAATTACCACTCCCACCATCGGTGCCCCCACCAACCATGCCCCACCCCAGGCAAACTCGGTGACAGAAAGGGCACGCCCGCGTTGCCGATAAGGTACAGTTTCCCCCAGGTAGGATTGCATGGCTGGATCAAAGATAACTTTGGCGATGCCCACGACTGTTAAAGACACCCCCAGGAGCCAGTAGTTCGGCCATACAACCACGAGCAAGCAGCCCAGGCTAAAGAGCAAGATACCGAGGATGATGATGGGTTTTCGGCCGTATCTTTCCGAGAGGGGAGCAAACACCGGGCCAAGAAACCCGGCCGCACTACGGATCGTTACCAGGCGGTAAATGGCAAATTCACTAACCCCTAAACCCCGCGCCAGTGCCGGTGCAAAGGGGTAAACCATGCGTAATCCAGTGTTCAAAAACAAACGGGCAAAGGTTAAAACGATAAGTTGGAGTGTCAGGTGTGTTCTTTTTTCTTCAATCACGCGGGGAAGTGTAACTGAGAGTGGAGAGGGGAACAAATTGTAACCAGGCGGTGAAAGGGTCTATTTTTTGTTAAATAGGGCATGGTGATCAATGGCCGTGCTACCAACGACGCTGGCAACCAGCACGGTCATCAATGACCGTGCTACAAACGACGCTGGCTTCAGCCAGCTTTTTTGGCTGGCAACCCACTATGTCAAAAACCTTTCCCTCAGCCCTGTTCACAGGGCGTTGTTTTTAGGGCGGGGTTTTAACCCCGCCCTTTCTTGTGATCAATAACCGTGCTACGAATGACGCTGGCAACCAGCACGGTCATCAATGACCGTGCTACAAACGACGCTGGCTGAAGCCAGCTTTTTTG
>CAZPEJ010000306.1:0-6459 GCA_964585465.1 uncultured Ardenticatenaceae bacterium | reverse complement strand
CTGGGCTGTTCAAACCCGGCCACCATACGTAAACAGGTGGTTTTGCCCGATCCCGAAGGCCCCAGCATGGTGAAAAACTCCCCATCTACAATGTCCAGGCTCACCTGATCCACTGCTTTCACCGTACCAAAATGGCGACTAACCTGCTGAAAGGAAACGGCGTTTGTGTTTGATGTCATAGTTGTAAAAAGAAGTACCCAGTGAACAGTAAACAGTACCTGGTTACAAGGCACTGTTTACCGAACACTGTTTACTGAATACTGTTTACTGAGTACTGTTTACTGAGTACTGAATCTACCGCCCGCCAATCACGGCGATATAGTTTGTGACCCATTCATGATAAGGCACACACTCCTGGCTGCCATCTGCACAGGTGGCAGTGGGGGTTTTCCAGAAGTGAACCTGCTCAAAATTTTCAAACCCGTTGGTGGCGCACCCAGCATCGGTTAATAACGCATTGCCGGTGCAGGCAGCTGGCACGGCCGGGTTAGAGCCAAACCAGGCAGCCAGGTCGCCTTGTAATTTGGGGTTGAGCGAATGGTTGAGCCACTGGTAAGCGCAGTTGGGGTGGGGGGCATCAATGTGCATCATGGTGGTGTCGGCCCAACCAGTGGTGCCTTCGCTGGGGAAGGTGCTGGCAATGGGCGCACCCTCGAATTGTAGGAAGTTCACCTGGAACGGCCAGGAAGAAGAGGCTGCAACACCTTCGTTTTTGAAGTCATCCATTTGAATGAAGGCATCGTGCCAATAACGGCCGACCAGTTCGCGCTGTTGCCGCAGCAAATCCAAAGCAGCATTAAACTGGTCACGGTTGAGGGAGTAGGGGTCAGTAATGCCCAGTTCTGGGTTGTGTGCCATCAAATAGAGGGCAGCATCAGCAATGTAAATGGGGCCGTCGTAGGCTTGAATCCGTCCCATGTTGGATTGACCATCGGGCAGGGCGGTTTCTTCAAACACCACGTTCCAACTGGTGGGGGGCTGATCGCCAAATACCTCGGTGTTGTACATCAAGACATTTGGCCCCCACTGGTAGGGAACGCCGTAATGTTTGCTGTCTACGGTGTGCCAGGGGGCGTTTTGCAGTCGTTCGTCTACGGTGCTCCACGCTTCAATCAATTCGATGTTGATCTCTTGCACTTTGCCACCAGAGATGAGACGGTTGCTGGCATCGCCGGATGCTGTTACCAGGTCGAAACCTCCTTCGTTCATCAAGGCCACCATTTCATCCGAAGTAGCGGCCGTTTTGACATTCACTTTGCAACCTGTGTCTGCTTCAAACGCTGTCACCCAGTCGTAATTTGGGTCAGTATCGCCGCGCTCAATGTAACCAGCCCAGGCGATAATATCCACCTGGCCTTCTCCTTCGCCAATTTCTTGCAAAGGCCCGCCAGCAGCTTCTTCACCGCCACCACAAGCCACTAATAAAACGGCCAACAGTGCCATCCACCAAAACTTATAAGATTTCATCGTTTTCTCCTCCTATGAAGAAAGTAGTCAGCATTTATTGAACAATGGTTGTAGTTTTAATTGGTATGATTTTGTGGGACTCTCACCTCCTTGAGAAATTATGCCCACAGAGGGCATCAACTAACATTTTTATCAGACATGATTGGAATGAACGTTATGTGGTGCAAAGACGCAAAAAACCAGGAGGGAAAACTCTCTCTGCTCCTGCGCCGATGCGCGAGAAACCTTTTTTCCGATAATCTCTATGGAGATTGGAGATTAGAGATCGCAGATTGGCAAATCTCTAATCTCTATTTTTATTTGACTAACACGGCCACACTTTCACGGAAAACGGCCGTATGGTGGTCAATATCTGCCTCGGTTGTGGCCGGGGAGATGAGAGCCATGTTGTGGAAAGGTGTGAGCAAAATACCCCGATTCAGGGCTGCCAGGTGCATGTAATAATCTAGCTCGTGGTCAATGGCGGCGGCGGCTTCGCCACCGTTGCGCGGGGATGTTTGGCGGAACCAATACTCGGCGCGGCAACCCAACTGTTTCACAATCCAGGGCAGGTTGAACTCAGCAATCACTCCTTCTACACCAGCCACAAACCGATCTGCCAGGGGAATGGTTTTGTCGTAGGCGGCCTGGGTGAGAACGTGTTCCAATGTGGCGCGCATGGCGGCCAGGGAGAGGGCGTTGCCTGCCAATGTGCCACCAATCCCACCCACGTCTGCTTCATCCAGGATGGTATTGGCGCGGATGCGGTCGGCAACAGCCTGGGAAAACCCATAAACGGCCGTTGGAATGCCCCCGCCAATGGGTTTGCCAATGGTGAACATATCGGGTTGCAGGCCATACTTTTGTGTGTAACCACCAGGCCCGGTGCAGATGGTGTGGGTTTCGTCAATGATGAGCAGCGTACCCGTGCGGCGGGTAATCTGGCGCAAGGCATCATGGTACCCTGGGTCTGGGTGAATGATGCCGATGTTGGTCATCACCGGTTCGGCCAACACACACGCCACATCTCCTGGCTCCAGGGCGGCTTCCAGGGCGGCGATGTCGTTAAATTCGATGATTTTGGTGGTGACGGCCGGGTTGACGGCCGGGCCGATGTTGCCCAGGCGGGGGGCGACTGTGCCATCTGCTTGCAGGGTGGCAAAGGTTTCGTCTACCGTGCCGTGATAACAGTAGTTGTAGGCCAGGATTTTCGGCCGTTTGGTAATTTGCCGCGCCAAACGAATGGCAAACCGATTGGCATCGGTAGCGGTTAAGGTCACTTGCCAGTAAGGCAGGCCAAAACGACGGCTTAACTCCTGACTGACCCACAAGGCGTTTTCGGTGGGCAACATGAAGGTGATGCCGTTTTGCAGTTGTTCGGTGACAGCCCGCACCGTGACATCGGGGGCGTGCCCTGTCATGGCTCCGGTATCGCCCAGGCAGAGGTCAAGGTAAGAACGGCCGTCTACATCCGTAAACCGTGCCCCTTTCGCCGACTGCACAAACAACGGAAACCCACCTGCCCAGCGCACCATCCAGTTCATGGGCACCCCATCATGCAGGTGTCTTTTCGCCTGCTCAAACAAAACCAGCGACTTGGGATGCTCAGTAACGAACCGTTTCTGTTCCTGGTCTATGGCAGCTTTTAACTGGTTACGGTCAATCATCACGGTGACTAATTTCCTTTGACTTCCGTCCAAATGCGATCATATGCCGGAGTCATATCCCCGACATCATCAATGCGGTGCCCGTTGGCAATGGCTTCGGGTGGGGTATTGGTAATGGGGGAGTTGATATAGGCGTTGTACAGGTCGCTCTGATTGGTCTGGGCATACTCCAGGGCTGCTTTATTGGGGTTGGTGTAGGGGAAATCCCGTAACATGAGCCAGAAAACATCCCCTTGCAGGTTGTAGTTGAGCCAGGCATAGGCGGCATCTGGGTGGGGGGCTTCGGCGGGCATGGCGTAGTTGTCTTGCCAGAGAATGGCTCCTTCGGTGGGATAGACGTATTGGATGGCGGGGTTTTCTTGTTGTGCCAGCAGGGCTTCGGCCGTCCAGGTCATGCCCAGGTCAACATCTCCAGCAATCAAGGCAGTTTTGGGGCTGTCGCTGTCGAACAGTTTGATGTTGGCTACCAACTCTGCTAGTTTCGCTTTGGCTTCATCCAATTGTGCCTGGTCGGTGGTGTTCACATCATACCCCAGGGTGAGCAAGGTGAGGCCAATGGTAGCGCGGGAATCATCCAGGAAGACCATTCGACCAGCGTATTCGGGTTTCCACAGGTCTGCCCAGGAGGCAGGCACGTTTTCCACCGCGTCGGTGTTGACCACAATGGCATCTGTTCCTGCTTGATAGGGTAAGGTGTATTTGTTGTCTGGGTCAAAATCAAAGTTCAAGTAGTTGGGGTCGAGGTTGCCAAAGTTAGGTAGTTTGCTCTTATCCATCTCTTGCAACAATCCTTGACGGATCATTAACCCAACGATGTAGTCGGTAGGTTGTACCAGGTCGTAATTGCTGCTGCCTGCCGAGAGTTTGGCATACATTTCTTCGTTGGTGGAGTATTCATCCCGGTTGACGGTGATGCCATACACTTCCTGGAAACAATCAATGATGTCTTGGGGAATGTATTCTGTCCAGACAAACAGGTTGACTTCTTCGGAGGTGACTTCTATACGGGGGTTGGGTTCGGGGCAGACGAAACCGTTGGGCAAGGTGTGGGTACCATCATCGGCCGTTTCTTCGCTCCCACTCCCGCCACAAGCCACTAAGACCAAACCAAAAAGTAAAATCAAAGTGCATATCATCCATCGTTTCATGTTCCTTCTCCTCTCTAATAAATTTATGACTGCAATTTTGTTTTGAGTTGTGCCAGTTCTGCCTCGGCAGCCTGACGGATAGCTTTTTTTTGTGCAAGGGCGGTTTGTAGGGCGGTTAATTCGGCCGTTTTTTCATCTAACGCCTCTAACAACTCCCCCATATCCCGCAACTGTTCCCCGCGCCGTCGGTCAGTAAAACGCAGGCGATCATAAGGGTCACTTTCCCACTTTTTTAGGCCAGCAGGCACCCAGCCCGGCCGGTCTGGGGCCGATTTGCTGGCTAAACGCTGTTTTGGGGATGGGATCAACAGGTTCATAAATCTCTTTCTATCTACTACGCCGTTCCATGTATTGCGAAAAGGATAAAACAATTAAAACCGTCAAAATCCAGACAGTCGAAAGTGCATTCACTTCTGGGGTAATGATGCGCCGCAGCAAGCCGTATACGTAAATGGGTAAGGTGGTAGAACCAGGGCCATTGGTGAAAAAGGTGATCACAAAGTCATCTAACGACAGGGTAAAGGCCAACATTGCGCCGGAGAGAACCCCAGGGGCGATGTAGGGCAGGGTGACGCGCCAGAAAGTTGTCCATTCGTTGGCTCCCAAATCCATCGCAGCTTCCTCCACCGATTTGTCGAAGCCGTGCAAGCGGGCGCGTACTACCAACGTGACAAAAGGGATGCTAAAGGCAATGTGGGAAATAATCACCGTCCATAACCCCAACGATAAACGGCCGTCCCCCGTTAAACCCAGGGCTTCATTCACCACCCGAAAAACGGCACTGAGCAACACCAGAATACCAATACCCATGACGATTTCTGGGATGACAATGGGCATATATAACGAGGCTTCGGAGAAGGTTTTGGCAGGAAATTCATACCGTTGCAACGCCAAAGCCGCCATGGTCCCAATCGTGGTCGCCATAATCGTGGAAGTGATAGCGATGGTCAAGGTATTTTTAGCTGCGTTTAAGACTTCGCCATTTTGGAATAGCGTACAAAACCAGTAAAACGGGCCACAGGGGCCTTGATTGACGATGCCCTCAAAGACCACATTGGTACGAGAGGAGTTGAAGGCAAACAGTATCAGTACCAGGATGGGGGCATAAAGGAAGAGGTAGACCAAAACGGCCGAAACCGTGACCAGCGGGGAGCGTTTGTTGACAGTACTCATGCCGAGGCAATCTCCTCACCAAATCCAAACTTGCGGGTATAGAAAATGGTCACAATCAGCGTCAACACCATCAAAATGATAGAAGCGGCCGAACCAAAAGCGGGGTCGCGGGCATCCAAAAATTGTCGTTGAATCAGATTGCCCACCAAAATCACCTGCCGCCCGCCCAGAATGTCTGAGACAATAAAAGTTCCCATCACGGGCACAAAAACCAGAATGGTGCCAGCCACCATACCAGGAGCCGCCAGAGGCAATGTTACCCGCAGGAAAGACCGCCAGGGCCTGGCCCCCAGGTCAGCGGCCGCTTCATAGAGAGAGTTATCAATTTTCTCCAGCGAGGTATACATGGGCAAAATCATGAAGGGCAAAAACTCATACAACATGCCCACCAGGACAGCCCCAGGGGTATACAGCATCTCAAACGGTGTAAATTGAATACCCACCAGCCCCAACAACCAGCCAATCACCCCGTTGATGACCCCTTGAGTGCGTAACAGCATAATCCAGGCGTAGATGCGAATCACAAAATTTGTCCACAGGGGCACCAGAATTAAAAAGAGGTAAAAGTTGCGGTCTTTAGCCGGGGAACGAGCCACAAAATAGGCCAGGGGAAACCCCACCACGATGGCTAAAATGGTGGTTTGAAAGGCTAAAATGAGTGAACGAGACAAAATATCTACGTATAAATCATCAAAACAGGGGGGCGGGGTCTCACCACAGGAGGCATCGGTGCTGTAACCTACCAGTTTGAGGTAGTTGCTGACGGTAAAGGTGTAGATGACATTGCCATCAGCATCGCGTTGGCCGAAAGAGGTAATAACCACCAGCACCAGGGGAATGATGAGCAAGATAAACATCCATAACAAGGTGGGGGAGATGAGCAGAATCCCACGCCGATTATGTGGGTCTTTGAGTTTGGCAAAAAAAGTTGTCATATCTTTCCTCCTATGAGTTCATTCATAGGCCGTTTTGTCAAGTCCTGAAATAAGTTGACACAAAATAGTGACTACTCTACATCAATTTCC
>CAZPEJ010000305.1:0-6475 GCA_964585465.1 uncultured Ardenticatenaceae bacterium | reverse complement strand
GTTTTGAAATTCACTTTCTAATTTCTGTAAGGATTGGTAAATTCGCCCGTTGGGCAAACTGACATACAGGACAATCACTTCCGAAATATGAACGCTCTGGGCAAATAGAACACCCAAAACAAAGGTCACTATCTGGGGTTGCCCGCCTACCGTAACTAATAAAGTTGTTGGTTTGGGTTTAGTCATTGAGTCTGTTCCAACTTAGACTAAAAACAGATTAACTGGTCTGATATATCATACACTATCTTATCGAAAGAGGGAATAACATGACACCTTTTCCGGCTATCCTCATTAGTGTCCCACCCCATTCTGGCAAACCTGATTCCGTGAAGTTCGGGAGGTCAAACTCGAATTACAATAAAAGATTGTCGGAACTTAATGAGTTTTCTCTATGAGTTTTATTTTCGTCTCTTGCCTAATCCATTATATCTATGTCAAATCTGCTTTGATTAACAACCAGCCTCATCCCATTCAATGAAGAGTGCCAGGTATGTCTCAACTAAACGGCCGTTCCTCCATCTCCTCACGACCCTCACTATCCCCTCTTCCTCAGTTCCCTCGTCATTCTCCTCATCATTTCTTCCACCTTCCTTCTCCAACAATACACCAAACGGCCCTCTGACCCCGACGACTTCTCCCAAGGGCTGGTGTATCAGGGGTTGCTCGTGGCTTTGTTATTGCTTTTCGTTTATTGGTGGCGGTGGTTACTATCCTCATTCACCGTTATCAGTATCCAAAGGTGTATCCGCAAGAGTAGGTTTTGGGGGTTGGGGCAAGTCAGGGGTCGTTGCAAAAGGCGGCTGTTCCTGGCATAAGGGATTGTGAAATGGGTTTTGTGGGATGGTGTAGCTGGAAAGGGTGTAAATGGATAAATACCGCAATTTTTTCAGCTTGTTTTAACGGGGCAGCTTTTCTTTAAGGTAGATGCGGCTCTCTCTAGTAAACAAGCCGCATCAAGCCCATTCTCGTGTTGGCTCTAAGGCAAAAGTGGGGTTGTGGCATTATTGACCTTTAGTTATGGATGTTTAGTTATTGACCTTTTGCATAGGGAGTTTTTGTAAGGGTCAAACGGCCGAAAATTCTGTACCCCTATACCTCCTACTCCTGGCACAAACAAAAAAGCCCCATTCAGGGTGTGATGAGGCTTTTGGAATGATACAACTTGTTCTCCAACAGGCTTTCAATTGGACATCGGGTGAAACCGGAAATGGCAAGGTGGCTTTGTGTTATCAGAATGTCTCCAGAAATAAACAGTGTCTCGTTTATCCATACTCCGCCGCCCTCGCAGTTGCAGCCGCCCGCCGCAGCAGGGACAAATCGCCTCTTTAGGCGCATGTGCCGAGGCTTCTATTGGGTGTCCTTGAGGGTTTTGGGCTATCTTCATAGGGGTTTGCTCTATCACCAGGTTACTGATGAATGTCCATTAAATCATCCAGCAATCGCTGGTTGACAGCATGATACCACCCGGCGTAGGCGGTTGTCGAGAGGATGTCAGGCCAGGCTTTGAACAGGTATGTCACACCGCCCATCCCCTGGTAGTCACGAGTTAGGTCAGCTATTCGTTTAACAGCATGACGGGTAGGTACCACACACAAAACAACCGGGTATTTTTCCACCCCGTCGAACCTTGCAGGCCAATCCCCATCTCGAAAACCGCGTTCGTAAGCATGGACTTTTTTGTACCAATCTGTTTTGTGCCGGTCAATCTCCACAAAGAACCCTGTCATGCTCTTTTCTGTCTCAATAACCATTGCCCCGTCTGGTCGTACCAGTTCCCGCCCACCGCTGTCACGGATACTAACGGCCGTTTCATTCAACCATTTGAGTGTATGGTCACACTGCCGGGATTCAAGTTTCAAACAGGTGTAGAGTTCACTGGCCTGGATGTGGTGTAGGAACAGACGATTGTCCTGCAACAGAGAGTAATAATCACTGTTGTATGGGACTTCACGACGGGAACTGAGGGCATTGCGAATCGCCAAAACCTCCAACCCTGCCTCTCCTAAACCATACACTTTGCAAGGCGTTAAACCTGTTTCTTTCAGGTGCGGAATGTACTGTTTGGAAGCACAGAGTAACCCCTTTTGTTCCAAGAGGCGTAATCTCACTAAAACAGTGGTCAACAAAACCGCTTCTTGCCAAAACAGCCGTTGCAATTGGTGACGAGTAGCAACCCCGATGCCTAAGAGGGTATAGAGGATCTTGGCATCCCGATGGGTCACTTCCCCGTTTTCCAACAGCTTCAATGCCACCTGTCGCGGTGTGTCATGGGGGGTGGGACGGTTGGCACCCCCTTTGTTTTTACCCCGTACATAAACCAGTGAACGGTTGTCCTTTTGGGTATCATCCGGAATGTCGGCAATTGCGTCCAAGAAAAAACCTCCTATTTAGAATGTTGAATGGAAAATATTAAGTAGGGCGAAATGTCTCACACCTCCCCCACCCCATTGAGTTGTTTGGCTCTGCGGCGAATGGTAGTGACATGCACCCCCAGGCGTTGGGCACTGTCTTCGGCTGTCAAAAGGTGGGCATTAAATAAGGCCAATGTTTGTACTTCTGGGTTGAGAGAGTGCCATGCCTGGGCTACACTGCTCCACACCTCTTGTTGAGTTTGTAACCTCTCGACTTCTTGTTGCAGATGGTTTGCTCGTCCGCGCTCGGTATCTGCTTCCGTTTGCACCCGGCTGAAACGTGTCTGTACTTCAGTCATCCGCTCCTGCATCTGAGCAAGTTCCTGTTGTACACTCTCAAATTGCCGTTGCACCTTTACCGCTTGTGCCTGCACTTCGTTTGCCCGGCTGCGCTCCCTCTCTGCATCTGCCTGCATCTCCTGGAGTTGGTTTTGCATCTGGGTTGCTCGTGTTTGCCATTCGGCCGTTTTCTGACGCTCAATTTCAGCTTCTTGGGTAGCAACTACAGTTTGCTGTTCGGCCTGGGCAATCCGTGTTTGCCAGTCAGTGGTTTTTTCCTGCTCTTGTACCTGGTGATGCCAGGCCATAATCGCCAATCCCACTGGCACCAGACTGGCAAAGAGGACGGTTTGCCACCAAGGGAGAGGAACTTCATCCGTCGGCAGGTTGTAGAACATCCATTGCAACCCAAAAGCCATCAGGGTGGTAAAAACAGCCGTTATCTGCCACAACCGCTCGCCACACCTGACTGCTTGCTGGACAGTGCGGTAATGCAACAGGTCTACAAATAACGCAATAGGCAAGGCAACCAGCAAGGGATCATGGCTGCGTAGGGCGTGGTAATAATGGTAAGTGGAAACCAGCACCACCAGGGGAATGAGATTGGCAGTATGGAGGAAATCAGCCAGTTTCTGCCAGGTTTGTTTCATCATCTTTTGCTCCAAAGCTATTAGCTATTAGCTATCAGCATTCAGCCGTCAGCTGTCAGCTACAAGCTGACGGCTGACACCTGCTAGCTGATGGCTGTCTAAAATCACCCGTAGATTCCCGCTATGTGCCAGGGCATGTTTAATTTTTACCTGCTGGCCGTCGGTAAACTGTTCAGCCCGTTCTCCAGTCAATGTGCCAAATCGGTGGCCTTCCATCGTGTAAACCACCTTCGTCCCATCTTCCTCCCGAACAAACAGTTCCATATCCTGGAAACCTGCCTGTGCTGCCTGCTGAAACTGTTTTTTCGCCTGTCGCGTTTCGGCCGGAGTGAGTTCACTGGTGAGCATCTGCCCCTTTTGGGCTAGATACCAATTAAGCCAAACCCCCTGAATGCTGAGGACAGAGGGAGGAGCGAAGGGAGAAGAACGAGGAGCGAGGAGCGAAGAGGGAGGGGAAGAATGAGGAGCGAGGAACGAGGAGCGAGGAGTGAGGGGAGAAGGGGGAGGGGAAGATAAAGGGACGAGGGGTGAGGCAGGGTCGTGGTAGGTGATGAGACCTGCCTTCGTGGGGAGGATTTCCCCCAGTAGCCCAATCTCTCGTAGTGCCTGGATGCTCTTGTGACCGATGCCCGGCTGAATGCCCTGCTCCGTCTTTTCTCCCTGTAGCCACAAGGCACGGTCAGAGCCTCTCTCTTCCTTTATATAAAGGCTCACCATCGCCCCGCGTAAAATCTCGGTATGCCGTTCTTCGGGGTAGTTGGACAGGAAGGTTTCGGCCGTTTTTCGCAGCGCGTCATGGTCTGTATCGGTAAGTACCCCCAGCGGCCGTTTGGCTTTCATCTCCCTGACTGCCCGGCCATACGTTGCCAGGTACGCTGCTCCAATCTGGATGCTCGCCGGTTTCTGGAACACGGCATCAAACAAGGCTTCTGGCGGCATGGCCTGGGCGGCTATTTTTTCGCGGTAACTCTCCATCGCCAGCAGGTGGGTTTGCACCCCTTCATCGCGGATGTCCAGCCAGTGGTCGGTGGTGGCGCGGAGGGATGGTAAATCGGCCGTATTTTCTGGTGGACGGCTGACCCGATGTTGGATGGCTCTAGGAACGGCCGCGCCAACTGCCCGAATGGCGGCTCCTTCGTTTTCACTCCACCGTCGCACAGGGGAAAGGTCTTCGCCCGTTTTGTTCACCGCATCAATCACTACCTCGGTAGGGGCCGGTAACGGTGTGTTTCGGCCGATGGCTTTGTTGACCATCGCCTGGTTGATGAACTGCCCCAACACACCCGCGTTTTGGGCTGACCGTTCCACCGCCAATTCCATCAGTTCCACACTGTAGGCTTGCCCTTCACCTAATCCTCCACCAGAGGTCATGTCTACCTCGTTTCGTTCTGCTTCCGGTCGGAAATCTTTTCTTGGTTCTAGCTGGCGAGTATCCAACGGCATAAATCGGGTGGTATCTTCCAGGGTGCGATGCCAGGGGATGGTTTCGGAATCGGCTGTAGGTTTCAAGATGACAGACTCCCCTGGTTCGTTGGGGCTGCGCCACAGGAGCAGTTGTTTTTCCCCAGCAGGATTGGTATGGGGCAGCACCCACAAGGCATCGTCGTTGTCAGCACCTCCCAAGATGGCAGCGATGCCTGCTCCTTTAGGGGAATCGGCCAGGCTGACCCAATCCTGGCTATTGACCCACACGGTCGCATGGTGGCTGTCTAGTTTGGCCTCCCCCCTGGGAATACTCAGGTCTAAACCCGCTGCCCGCCCCACCGTCGAGGGCATGACATAGAAACGGCCGCCTGGCACTGGTAAGCGCAGGCGGGTTTCGGCCGGGTTGTCCAGGTAGGTTTGCAGGGGTTCGAGGTGCTGGTTGATGAGGCTACGGATGTGGGAGCTAAACCAACGAGGGTCTCCACCACTTGCCAGATACTCTCGCATCGGCCAGGCCTGGATGTCTTCCAGGCGAGCATCGGGGTGTATCTGTCCCATCAGGGTTGAGATTCGGCCGTTTTCCAACCCTTCCTTAAACAACTCCCCTCGTTCATAGAGCCTATCCAGCAAAAATTCTTCATCTACTGCTTCATGCAGGTTAATGGTACTCTGTTCATCCATCGTCATCTGTTTTTTGCTGTGAACAAAGTTAATCCCTACAAAAGTAGACCCATTTACCAGTTTCACCTGCCCTTTGGTGTCTTCCGGCAACAGGAAATCGGCCGTCAGGTCATCGCTGACAATGGCGTGGCCTTTGTCCTGCCCTTTGGCTGTCAGGATGGTGAACTCCACCCGGCCTGCTGTCTGAATTTCCTGTTCCAGTTCAGCGCGTTTACCAGGGGGTAGGTTTTCTGTCAAAACCAGCTTACGCAACATGTTCCGACTGACGACGGCCGCTCCATCCCACTGTTTGGTTTGTGTTTCTCCCTGGTTGAGATAGACCAGGTTTACCTCCTCTGCCTGGAACTGACGGGACAGAAAATACGGCCGTATCACCCGCGACAGCCGTTTGGACAGCACTACCCCGCCTTTATCTAACGACAATGCCAAGCCCATCTGCTGCAAAAACGGCTCGGTGGTCATACCATCCACATACAGCTCTTTGACCTGGTTGCCACTCACCCAGCGCAGAGTGGGTCTCACCATCCCCACACTATCCTGGGTGCGGGTGTATCGGCTCTCATCTTCCCCCACTGGTCGGGAAACAATTGTCCAGCGACGGTCTGTAGGCAGGAAGGGGTAAACGGCCCCATGGGTATCATCTGTGCTACGGACGGCCGTATAATTAAACTGGAACTGTAAGGTGATGGGGGTATCTGGGGAAACAACATTTCTAAGTGCGGCAGGTAGAACCACTCCGGCTGCCAGGTGGTCAGTTAAAACGGCCGTTCTGGTGTAATCTCCTATGGATAGCTTGACCTCCCTGGCATACCGTAAATCCTGAAACAATGCTTCTTTCTGGCTCTGGCTCATCCGACCAGCTTCAATAGCTCTGGCTACTGCTTGGCGGCAGACCTGGGGGAAAGTTTCGAGTTTCGAGTTCCGAGTTTCGAGTTGGGGAAGGGGGAGAGGAGTTTCGAGTTTTGAGTTTCGAGTTTCGAGTTGGGGGAGGGGAGTTTCGAGTTATGAGTTTCGAGTTTCGATGTGGGG
>CAZPEJ010000304.1:0-6478 GCA_964585465.1 uncultured Ardenticatenaceae bacterium | reverse complement strand
GAGCGAGGGAATTAACCACAGATGAAACGGATAAAACGGATGAACACGGATTCCCCAACCTGAAACCTGAAACTTGAAACCTGAAACTCGAAACTAGAAACTCAAAACATGAAAACGTTAGACCAAAAAGTAAAAAAAGCTGTGCAGTGGGCCTATGACCACGCGCCAGCGGTAAAAAACCGCTTTGATGAAGCCGGGGTAAAACCAGCCCAAATTCAAAACGTGGCTGATTTACAAAAACTACCAGTTTTGCCCAAAGACAGGCTGGTTGCCATTCAACAGGCCAACCCTCCCTTTGGTGGCATGTTAGGTGTGCCCCTCAGCCAGGTAAGCCACATCTTCTTTTCCCCTGGCCCCATCTACGAACCCGCCCTGCCACCAGATGACTCTGTCTGGGAAGTAACGGTCATGGCTCTTACTCGCACCGGTTTTCGTTCTGGGGATGTGGTGTTAAACAGCTTTTCCTACCACCTGGTGCCAGCGGGTTTTCTTTTTGACCATGCACTCACCAAAATGGGCTGCACGGTCATTCCTGGTGGCACGGGCAGCGCAGAGCTACAACTGGAAATGATGCGGCATTTGCGAGTCACCGGGTATAGTGGCACGCCGAGTTTTCTCATGAGTTTGATTAAAAAAGCGGAGGAGATGGGGCAAGATTTTAAGCAAGTGTACCAACTCCGCACTGCTATTTTTTCCGCCGAGCCGTTGCCACCTGCTTTGCGGAATGCGTTTGTGCATCAATATGGGTTACAAATTGGCAATGCTTACGCAACGGCCGATTTTGGTTTGCTGGCTCTCAATACCGGAGAGGGAATGGCAATGCAACTGCTCCCCGATCCAATTATCGAAGTGGTAGACCTGGAAACCGGGCAGCATGTCGCCCATGGAGAAACGGGTGAAGTGGTGGCTACCAACCTGAGCCGGGTATACCCCTTGATTCGCCTGGGGACGGGAGACATGGCCATGTTTTTGGACAACCACCCCGGCCAGAGCCAGCAAGAAGAACGGAGCATCATCCTGGTCGGCCGTTCTGGGGATGCGGTAAAAGTGCGGGGCATGTTTGTTCACCCCAACCAGTTGCGGTTTGCTACCGGGCAGATTCCTGGGGTTCAGGCAGTGCAAGGCGTGGTAACCCGGCCGGAATTAAAAGATTATTTTGTGGTGCGGGTGGTATTGGCGGAGGGTGAGGATAAAACGGCCGTTTCCCAAACCCTCAAACAAGCCGTGCAAAACCTCTGTCGTGTCCGCGTAGACGAGGTAGAATTTGTGCCCGCACTTCCCCCTGGCTCCCCCGGCATGGTAGACGAGCGCAAATGGCAGTAAGGGATAGAGATTGAAGCTAGACTCGCAAAGGGTTTCTCTTTTCTTTGCGCCCTTTGCGCCTTTGCGGTGAATCGTTACACCTTATTTTTATCTCTACACACCAATCGCTGGCAATTTGTTTCACATTTCATAAAATTCAGGTAGCCATTTTTTACCCTGTTTTTATACCCATTCGCTGGGGTAATTTTTATCCACACCTATTTTAAGAAGGAGGAAAGACCCGTGAACCGAAGAGAGTTTTTGAATCTGGCGACAAAAGGTGCGATTGGTGGCGCAACCATGAGCATCGTCTCTTGTAACTCCGAAGAGCCACAAGAGGCAACCCTGGCCCCCGAAGCCACCACTGCGCCGCAGTCGGAAGCTACCCCTGAAGAAATCGCTGAAGCTGTGCAAGATGATAGTTCCTTACCCGCTATCGAGTGGCAAATGGCAACTAGCTGGCCGGTAGCCCTGGACACTATCTTTGGTGGGGCAACCACTTTTGCAGACCGCTTAAAAGCCCTCACCGGTGGCAAATTTGTGGTCATACCCCGTGCAGCCGGTGAACTGGCTCCAGGGTTACAGGTGTTGGATGTGGTATCGCAGGGGGCTGTGCAATGTGGGCACACCGCCTCATATTACTATATCGGCAAAAGCCCCGTCACCGCGTTTGGTACAGCCTTGCCCTTTGGCCTCAATGCCCAGCAGCAAAACGCCTGGTTGTATGAAGGGGGTGGCCTGGCAATGTTGCAGCAGTTGTACGCCGCCAAATTTAATGTCATTCAATTTCCGGCGGGTAATACCGGCACCCAGATGGGTGGTTGGTTCAAACGAGAAATCGCCACCGTTGCAGATTTGCAGGGGTTAAAGATGCGTATTCCTGGCCTGGGTGGGGAAACCATGACCAAGTTGGGAGTAACGGTGCAAGTGTTGGCGGGTGGTGAGATTTTTCAGGCGTTGGATACGGGGGCAATTGATGCCGCCGAATGGGTGGGGCCGTATGATGATGAAATTTTGGGGTTGCATCAAGCGGCCGATTTTTATTATTATCCAGGTTGGTGGGAGCCGGGGCCATCGCTGGAAGTGCAAATTAACCTGAATGAGTACAACAACCTGCCGGAAGTGTACAAAGAGGCAGTAAAAACGGCCGCTTATGAAGCCAATATGACCATGTTGGCCCGGTACGATGCTCGCAACAATGAAGCATTGCAACGGTTATTAGACGGTGGGGTGCAATTACGGCCGTATTCCGACGAAATTTTAGCGGCTGCCCAAGAAGCTGCCTTTGGCATCTATGACGGCTTTTCCAGCAGTGATGCAGATTTTAAGGGTGTTTACGACCAGTGGAAAACCTTCCGCGAACGTATTCACGCCTGGCACAATGTCGCAGAAGGCGGTTTTACCCGCTTTATCAACAGCCAGATCGGTTAAATCTCAACAAAACCGGGTTTCTCACAGAAATCCGGTTTTTTATTTCCCGCTACTTCACCGCCGCCTCAACCAACCAGGTAACTGTTTGAGGAACGGCCGTTACCACAATCAAAGCAATCACCTGTAACACCATAAAAGGCAACGCCCCCTTGTGAATATCAATCGTTTTTACCTCTTTAGGTGCCACACTCTGCAAATAAAAGAGCGAAAACCCCACCGGCGGTGAAATAAACGCCATATTTAAGTTAATTGCCATCGCCACCCCAAACCACACCATATCCACATTTAACGCCTTGGCCGCAGGCACAAACAGCGGCATGGCAATAAAACAAATTTCAATAAACTCCAGATTGATGCCCAGCAAAAAGACCACAATGTGAGCAATAATAATAAACCCCCAATAACCACCGGGTAAGGTTGTCAATAAATTGGTGATATACGTTTGCCCACCCAACGCATCAAAAACCAGGCCAAAAAGTGTCGAACAGAACAAAATCATAATAACCAACGAGGTAATGCGGGCAGTTGAGTTGGCTGCACCTTTTAACATCCCCCAGGTCAACTTTCGGTTAGCGACCGCCAGAATACAAGCCCCGGCCGCCCCCACAGCCCCTGCCTCGGTTGGTGTGCCAATGCCAAAAAAAATCGTGCCCAACACCGCAAAAATAAGCACCAACGGCGGCACCATCGCCGTCATCACCCGCCGAAACAACACCGCACCACTCATCGCCCGCGCCTCTTTAGGCAACGCCGGAGCCAGATGGGGGCGGAAAAACGCCAGAACGACCACATATACCCCATACAACCCCGCTAACAACAGCCCAGGAATCAATGCCCCCAAAAATAAATCCCCCACCGACACCCCAATCTGGTCACTCAGCACCACCAAAACCAGGCTGGGTGGAATCAGTTGTGCCAGCGTGCCAGAAGCAGTAATCACCCCTGTTGCCAGTTTATGGTCATACCCATATCGCAACATGATCGGCAACGAGAGCAGCCCCATGGTGATAACTGTTGCTGCCACCACCCCCGTAGCGGCTGCCAACAGCGTGCCAACCAATACCACCGCCAACGCCACCCCTCCCCGCAGCGGCCCCATGAGAATACCCACCGTCTCCAGCAGTTGCTCCGCCAACCCCGATTTTTCAAAAATAGCCCCCATAAAGACAAAAAATGGAATTGCCAACAAGGTAAAATCAGACATGGTGCCAAACCATCGGTTGGGTAATAACAACAACCGGTTTGGGTCAAACACATCAAACACAATACCGATGGACATGAACAAAATGGCTGTGCCTGCAAACGAAAACGACACCGGGTAGCCATACAAAATTAACATAAAGAAAAAGACGAACATACCGATGGCTAAAAATTCTCCCATAAAATTCCTCCCTCAAGGTTTGTGCAAAAACAGTTTTAGAGTTTGAGATGGGAGATGGGAGATTTGCCAATCTCTAATCTCCAATCTCACAAAAAATGTCAGTTTATGCCCTCTGTGGATTTAGTAACAAACACTTCCTTTGTTTATTCCACAGGTCTTTCGCTTTCTTTATGGTGTTCGAGTTTAACGGCCGTTTGCTGGCCTCGTAAAGTTGCAACCAGTTTAATCAGTTCGGAGAAGGTTTGTAGCAGTAGCAGGGTAAATGCCACAATAATCATGCTTTTGATAGGGGCGCGGGGCAGCCCGCCTGGATCGGGGGAAACTTCCCAGGTACCCCAGCCCCCGTTTGGTAATTTGCCCCAAGAAAACAGGACAGGGTTAATGGTGACATAGATGCCGATGAGGCAGAGGGGCAGAAGGAAGAGGAGATGCCCAATGAGGTTAAACCAGGCTTTGCGGCGAATGGGCCAGTTGCCATAAATGAAATCTACACGGACGTTGGCATCGTGGCGTAAGATGTAGGTGAAACCAAAGAAAAAAATGAGGGAATATAAGTACCATTGTAGTTCGATGAAGAAGTTGGAGGAGAGTTGAACCCCGATGTATCGGCCAACATAGCGGGCAACAACATTGTAGAAACCAACGGCGACAGTGATGATGACCAGGATAGTGGAAATGTCTCCCATTCGTTCTGACAGGCGATCAATAGCCGCAGAAATTTTGAGTAATGGTTGCATGGGTTTCCTCCGGTTGTTATAGCGGTTGATGGTTCAGGCAGGGGCCATCGCGCAAGATGGTTTATACATGCCTGTGTTGGCTAGAGAAAATAATAACAAAACTTTGCCAAATGGCGAGAAGTCGCCGCAGGGAGCAAGCGGTTTATTTTTGGGGAGTGGTTATAATTGATGGTATGGAACCAATACGCGCAACGGCCGTTTCCCGTAACATTAAACCCATGCCCCAGTTGCAGAAAGAGGTTGGGGTGGATGGGGTGTACTCGGCGACCGAATTTGACCAGATTTCCCTCGGTTTTATTCCCCGCGACATGGACGACAAATGGTTTATCTATTGGGAAAACGGCTGGTTATCTTTTCATCGCAGTTGGACAGGCAACTGTGTCTATCAACTGGAAATAGTGCCAGATGGGGATGGGTATCGGGCAGTGAGGGCTGTGTTTAACCGTGACCCAGAGCAGTATCGTGGCAGTGATGGTGGGTATGATGTGTCAGTCATCTCTTTTTTAATTGACCAGGTTTTATTGCACCGTTTTGCCGTTTTTCCGCAAATGCGTGGCCTTTCCGCCACCGATCAGGCGCGACACAAACAGCTAATGATGGGTGACAAAGCGACAGGTGAGGGGGGAATCCGGTTGCAGATGAAAGGTAAAACATAAACGTAATACCCAAGCTCACGTTTTACGCTTCACCTTTACCCCTTTTGGATGTTACCCTTGCAGTGAATGGTTATGAACAAAATTTTTTTTGCTGTGTTACTTTTATTGTTAGCAGCGTGTAACAGCGACACACCACCAACTTTGCCCGACATAACGGCCGTTTCTCCCACCGAAACATCTATACCGGCCACCGAAACGGCCGTGCCGCCCACCGAAACGGCCGTGCCGCCAACCGCCACTCTGCCCCCTGCCACCTTCCCCGGCACCCTCGTATCCCAGGCCGGAATCACCTTCACCCTGCCCCCCGGCATCCCCACCGACCTGAAAATAACCCTACCGGACAACACAAACCCCTTTTACCACTTTTCCCCCGACCTGACAGATAAGTTTTGTGAAAACAGCTTTTGTATTTTGATATACCCGGCCAAGTGGTATGCCCAAACCGTCAACCAATTATTGATTACCGATTTGCGGGACACCTTGATGACCCAATCCACCGACTACTTTCCACCTGCTCCCGGAGCCATTTTAGCCCAGGCCCAAACCCGGCTCATCCCCTTCCAAAACGGGAATGGCATTCGCGCCGTTTCCATGTTAGGGGTGGACTTGCAACTGCTTAACAACGCTGCCATCCAATATGACTTTTACGGTTTTACCGCCGACTATGAGTATTATGTCAATATCTCCGTGCCCATAGATGCTACCATTTTGTTAGACAGTGCCGACCCGGCACAAAACCAAAACCCGGCCGCCCTGCTACCCCCACCCTTACCTACAGACAACTCCCAACGCGAAGAACTCATTCGGCAATACAACTGGGAAACGGCCGCTCAACTCGACCTGTTAACCAGTGACCAGTTTACCCCAGACCTGGCTTCACTCGACCTGTTGGTATTATCACTTCGAGTAGAGCCATCTGGTTGACTGACAAATGTTATTTTCATCCGTTGCGGCAACGGATAGAAACGGAT
>CAZPEJ010000303.1:0-6516 GCA_964585465.1 uncultured Ardenticatenaceae bacterium | reverse complement strand
CCTGCTCCAACCCGCAAACCGCCCCCACATCTGTCAAAATATAGTCCAGGTTACGAGCCGTGCAGGTGAACAAGGTATCGCGTGGTTGATATTGAGCCACGTAATCATCCAAAACAGTCAGCCAGGCGGTTGATAAACTCAGTTTACGTTCCTTGTAACGCAGGCGAGGGTTGGCGTATCGAATGAGCAGCACCGGTTGGGTCGCATCGCTGCGGTCAATGTGATTGTCTACAAGGTTCATAACCTCCGATTTTTTGATGCCACTATCCAACAACAACGTCAATAACAGGTGCGGCCGGGCATCTGGTTTTTGCCGTTCACTGCCGCGCCACAAACCTTCTGTTACCACCAACGCCCGTTCCAACTGTTGACGAGTCGGCAAGTTATCGGGAACGGGGCTGCTAACACTTTGTTGGATAACCGGTTCTGCCGGATCATGTGCCAAAATACCCAATTCATGTAACCACTTAAAAAACACCTTCAACGTTGTTACCCGCCGCGCATATGACTTAGGACTGCACGGTACACCTCGTTCAAATTGGAGCCAACGAAGGTAATCATTCAAGTTTTTTGTGCCAATTTGCCCAATCGGCTGTCCAATCCCCAGGTATTTGCCCAATAACCGAATATCGCTGGCAAATGCTTTGATACTATTATCGGCCAACCCCTGATCGCGCATATGAACTTCAAACATTCCCAGGGCCGCCTGGATGGATGAATCATGGTTAATGCGGGGTTTTGCTCCTTCCCCCGCCGGGAGTGAACCTTCTGGAAAAAGGTCTTTTTGCAGGTTGTCGCTCATAAATTACCTCTAAATGTGAGGGGTTCTTGCCCCTGAAGTTAAATCAAATAATGCACTTTCGTGTAACGAGTAGAGAATAGAACATTTGAACGGATTTGTCAAGGCAGTATTTTGTTTTAAAGCCATTCCCAATTTGGGAATCGCCATCGGTTGAAACCGACGGCTAACAAACCCAAACCTGTTAAAACAGGTTGAAACGTGGCTTTTGAACGTGCTTTAGCACGTTTTTTTGACTAGCCTGGGGTTTGAACCCCAGGCTAAAGCGGTAAAATGAGAATTGCTGTTTGTTTTAGGTAACGGGTTGTTATAACGTGCCAATATCGAGGGGGGTGTCGCGCAGGATGTCGCTGAGGAGGTGGTGAATGGTGGTGCCGCGCAGGGCTGTTTCTGGGTGTACCAGGCAGCGATGGGATAGGAGATAGGGGGCCAGCTTTTTTACATCTTCGGGCAGGGTGTAATCGCGCCCCTGGATAGCGGCATATGCCTGAATGCCCCGGTAGAGGGCGTGGCTGCCGCGTGGGCTGGCACCGAGTACCAGTTCCGGCCGTTTCCGGGTGGCAAAAACGAGGCGCACGATGTAGTTGCGGATGGTTTCGTCTACATGGACTTGCCAGATGTGTTGGGCCAGGTCGGGCAGGATTCGGCCGTTTACGACTTGGGTTAAGGTTTCAATGGGGTGTCGCCCGCCCAGGTTGAGCAACATCTGGTTTTCGCTGTTTTCATCCAGGTAGCCCAGGCTGAGTTTCATGAAAAATCGGTCGAGTTGCGCTTCTGGCAAAGGGAATGTCCCTTCATACTCGATGGGGTTTTGGGTGGCGATCACAAAAAACGGCCGTTCCAACCCCCTGGTCACACCATCCACCGTCACCTGCCGTTCCCCCATACACTCTAACAAAGCGGACTGGGTGCGTGGTGTCGCCCGGTTAATCTCGTCTGCCAGCAGAATATGGGTAAAGGCCGGGCCGGGAATAAACGTAAAAGTTTGTTTTTGCTGGTCAAAGATGGAAACCCCTGTCACGTCGTTGGGGAGCAGGTCGGGGGTACATTGCAGCCGTTTGGATTGAACACCCAGGCTAACTGCCATCGCCCGCGCCAGCATCGTTTTGCCTACCCCCGGCACGTCTTCCAGAAGCACATGCCCTTCACACAATAAAGCCACCACCAGCAGTTCCAAAGCCTCCCGTTTGCCGATGATCACTTTTTCCATATTTTCAACAAGTTGTTGGGCGAATGATTGAATATCCTTCATAGGTTAGATTGTATCTCGCCAGTACGCCGTGAAGCTACCAGACGAGACAGTACATAGGCAGTATCGGCCGGGGAAACTGGCTGGTCGGACAATCCCAAACGGGTCAACATCTGTTTGAGAATGAACCTGCCTAATGCGTTACGATTGTGAAGATTGTTCTGGCGGCTTAAAAAACTTTCTATCAGTTGCACATCCGCTTCTGTTAACAACTGGGTCGGCCACTC
Source organism: uncultured Ardenticatenaceae bacterium (assembly GCA_964585465.1). Taxonomy (GTDB): domain Bacteria; phylum Chloroflexota; class Anaerolineae; order Promineifilales; family Promineifilaceae; genus CAZPEJ01. The sequence goes on along the minus strand of CAZPEJ010000303.1, from coordinate 4,241 downwards.
TTCGACTGGTGGGACATTACCATCTGGCAGATCATGTATAAGGGGTAGATTGACCGGTGGGGCGGCTTTGAGGCTCTCCAGGGTAACTTGTTCTTGTTCGCGTACCACCAATGTCCCGGCCGCCAAATCTCCCAGACGGCGCGCTCGTTGGTCGGCAAACATGACAACCAGCCCCAGGCCATAAAAACCGGGGAGGAAGTCCACGATGCGTATCAGATTACGAATGATGGATTCAGTCAGGGTGATGGGGGTGCCGTCCTGGCGAATGACCCGCAAACCATTCCATCGTTTGCCGGGGGATTGCCCGTTCCAGAGTAGTTCAAAAAAGATGTAGTACCCCCAGAGGAGGGCAAAGGCGAGGAGGAGGTAAACGGCCGTTATCCATGCCTCCAAACTTTCCACTTCAAACGCCGTCAACAGAATAAAACCAAACCCCAGGGCTGCAACCCCTTGTAATACCAGGATAATCAAACTATCTATCAGGGCCGCTATGAAACGGGAGCCAATGCCTACCACTTCATAACCAAAAACCACATTTTCAGGGGTATCTACCTTGAGAAATTCATCTATCATGTCTCCATTGTACCTGAAAATGGGTCATCGGTTGAGAAAAGAAACCGAGTTTTTTGCCAAAACTCGGTTTCGGTGGGGGTTATGAAGCCAGGCGGTGGCGCAGGCGGTCTTGCCAGACGTACCAGCCCAACATCGCGGCTGCCAGTCCCAGTAACAACCACTCCTCTGGCTCTGGCACACCCGTAACAGCCAGGGGGGTGAGGGTGGTTTCACCAACTCCTTCAAATTCACGGTCAAAACGGTCAGCCTGGCCTTCCAGGTTGTCAAGAATGCGCTGTTGTTGCAGGTTTACCAGTACAATCATGGAGGAGTATGGGGTGACGATGTTATGCTCAACAGCCAGCGCGTGCAGTTCGTCCAGGGTGGTGAGGGCATCCAGGTGATCCCGTTGGGCTACCATCTCGGCCAGAATGAGGCGGCGGGCGGCAAAGGCGGCAAAGGGGTCGCTGGGGGCGTGCTGGGTGGTGGTTGTATCAGTCTCCGCCGCTGCGGTACTGATTTGCCATACATACCCATCTACTACATCTTGTAATCCGTTGGATTCGCTGGCCTGCAAACGGCCGAAAACACCACTCAGGCCGCCTACTGCCCCACCCCCGCTGGCTTGAATGGCTGCCAATGTTTGGTCGTCGTACCCCACTGGAAAGAGGCCGTTCAGGTGAACAAACCACAATGGCGCATTGGGGATTGCCAGGTTGAGCGAGGGATCGTCTGCCTGGTAATTGCTATCATCGGTCAAAATCAGAATGGCATCGTAAGGCTGGCTGTTGTACAGGTTGTTAAACTGGGAGAGCAACTCGGCGGCGTTTTGCCCGCCGTAATAGACGATATTGTTGATGTCCAGATCGGCTAATGGCACGACGGAAGGTTCTTCACCTCGATAAATGGAGGCAGTGAGATATACATCAACGGCCGTTCCCCAGTTGCCAATTTCTGTCAAGGCCTGTTTCACCTCGTTGTTAATCACTGCCATGCTGCGCGACCGATCCAGCACCACTGCCAGCCGCCAATCACCAGCAGGACTGGTTGTGTCGGTGGTGGTGGCGGGTCGGATAAGAACCGTTTGGCCGTTTGGGAATGTTACCTGGTGGGTGGTGGGGGTGATGGAGGAAACGGCCGTTACCCTTTCCGGCAGCCACGTCTGGTCATCGGCGGTCATCTCGGCCCCGTTCACCAGCCGCACACTCTCCTTATCCCAATACACATTCAACTTTTCCGCCAGGTGCGGCATGGGCCAGGCGTTATCGGCAGCCATCACCTGGTAGGTGAGCCACAGGTGCAAAGCGGGCGCATCAATATATTTGCCACTCTGGTTGCTTTCACTCCACTCCCAGGTTTTTGGCTCAATGGGAAAAACACGCAGGCGGTATTGACTGGGGCCAAGTTGCTCCACCAGGGCCGGGTCAAGATTGCGCTGCACCTGGCTTTGGTAAGTGGCCTGGGCGGCACCACGCGGAGCTACCTGATAAACAAAACGGGTTTCGCGGTCTGCGCTGTTGCCCAGCCAGACACCGGTAATAACGGCCGATTCTGGCAAGGTGAAGTAATACACGACTTCTTGTCGTTGGTTGGTCTGGTTTTGATATACCTCATACAGTTCCACTTCTGCCCAGTCTCCCTGTTCGGTAATGGTTACTTCCTGCCGCGCTAGCCAGATTTCCCGGTCATCTACCGCCTGCCAATTGCTGGTTGCCTGATCAATGCTCCAGGTGGAACGGGCAGCCCGCACCACAGTTTCCCGTTCTGCCCGCACAATGGGACGGTCAAAAAATTGTTCATACAGTTTGGCCGCTTCCTGGGGTTCCAGCAGCATGGCCTGGTTTTCCCATGTTACCTGATGGGTGGGAATGGGGTTGACGGGTTGGTAGAGCAAGGGGCTGGTAATGATTTCATAGGCGGCGCGAACCTGATTGGCCTGGTTATAGGGTATGTTAAAGGCAGTGTGATAGAAGTCGCGGATGTGCAATACTTCGCCATGGGTGCTGATGTAACGTTGTGGGGAAAGATAAGCATTTAACAACCCGGTGCGGATGAGTTCCTCCTGTGTCAGCAGGGTTTCTGCTTCTTGCAAATTTGCTGGGGGTTCTTGCAACAGGGCAAAGGCTTCTTGTTGGGGTTGGCGGTTGGTGGAGATGAACAAGGCGACCAGGATGACTACAACGGCCGTTGTCAGGGCTACAGCTCGCGGTTGGTTATAACTGGCGGCGACATCCCGAACCCCCTGCCACCAGGCCCGGCTGTACAAAATGGTAACAGCCAAAGGCATTAAGATGAATAGGGTGGCGGAGTAAAGGAATAAAATGAAACCCAACGTCATGAAGATTAACTGGGTGGGTGTCACACCACCATAAAACGGCTGCCGTATGCTGTCTATCAAATCACCCAGGGAGCGTATGCCAACGGCTGCCAATGGGACGGCGTAGAAGGTAATGATTAAACTGACATAGCTGCCGATGAGGAGCAACATGGTTAACCCCACCAGCCGCACATGGGTCAATAGGGGGCCGCGCTGGCTGACACGGCGGTCTATCAGATGCCACAGGTAGGTGAAAATGCCGATGGTGGCGGTGATGAGTAAGAGCCAAACGGCCGTTGTTAATTCGCGCACTACAAAAAACCGCAGAGCTATCAGCAGCATGAGAGGCCCTTCGATGCCATACCCCAGGGCAAAAAGCCGCCCCGGTTCGCGGCGCAGCACAGTGGCCCCCAACACCACCACAATGACCGGAATGAGGGTCAAAATGAGGGCGTAGAGCAGGAAACTGGTGGGAATGCCCCCATTGTCAACGGCCGTTAACATTTCTGGCAGCAGGGTAGGGGCAAACCCCAGCACCATAAAGGCCAGAAATATCACATTCCACGACCAAAACAGCCCGTAGGCCCAATTATCACGATTAAAAAGTTTTTTGAGAATGTTCATAGGTGTTCCTTTTGCTATCAGCTATCAGCTATTAGCTATCAGCTATCAGCTATCAGCTTCCCCCACTGACGGCTGATAGCTGACTGCTGACGGCTTCTCCGCTGACTGCTGATAGCTGACTGCTGACAGCTTCCCTCAATGCGTTATAAAATGTTTGTAGTTCGGCCGTTTGCGGGTCTACAACCCCATCAAAAACGACGGAGACCAATACCCACCGTTCACGTTCGAGCGATAAATCGGCCCAGATGCGGGTGGCGTAGTCGTCGGTGGTGCGGTTGGCGGATTGGAACCAGTAAACGGCCGTATATTGCCCCAGTTCTCCTGTTTTACCGAGCGATACCAGCCGCAAAGGGAAGTTAGGATTTACCAAATGGGTACGGGAGTCATTGAGAGTTAGACCATACACCTCAAAACAGCGTTCTGGGCGGTGGTGTGCCCGCCAGGTGCGGCTGGTAATCAGAATCATTGAACCAGTCACTTCCCCCCAGGCAAAACGGCGGCGGTCGGCCGATTCTGCCCCGTCGCGGGTGAGCCACTCAATTTCGTCTGGTTTCAGGGGCATCGGTTCCGTTTCTAACCCGGCCGGGAATTGCCACGCCGGAGGGGTTTGTGTCAGGCCGCTTTGTGGGCGAGGGGTGTAGACCAGAGCCATGAGCAGGATAGTGAGCAGGAGAAGGGAAGGGAAGATGAATGGTGAATGGTGACTGGTGAATGGTGAATGGTGAATGGGGGAAGGGGGGAGGAGGGA
>CAZPEJ010000302.1:0-6563 GCA_964585465.1 uncultured Ardenticatenaceae bacterium | reverse complement strand
GTTCATAAATGACTTACACTATAGTACCTTCAGATCAAGTTTTCAAGTAAATTTGTAGCTCGTTTGTAGCTGATTTGTAGCTCAAACTGACACTTTTTGTGTTACACTGCGTTCAGCCCCCCATCACCTTGTTACCAGGTCATGAAAAACGGCCGAATCTGGGGTGGATTCGGCCGTTTTTATTCACAAACTCTCATGAGCCATGGAGGACTCGAACCTCCGACCAATTGATTAAAAGTCAACTGCTCTGCCAACTGAGCTAATGGCCCAACCGGTTTCTCAACCGAGGCGAAATTATGCCACGAACCCAAAAATCCGGCAAACCAGCACCCCCAAAACCAGACCTTTACCTGTTGCCCACTTCCCACCTTGCAGTATAATCCCCAATTTGCGCCCAGTTCCCACTTGAACATAGAGGAAAGTGGCGCGGATTACAGGAAACAAAATCGGGTTTTACCACCCAAATAACCCTACGAAACATTGGAGTAAAGCATGGCACGTCGAGCGATATTTCCTTTTACGGCAATTGTAGGCCAGGACAAAATGAAACGGGCCTTGATTTTGAATGCCGTCAGCCCGCAAATTGGTGGCGTTCTTATTCGTGGCGAACGAGGCACCGCCAAATCTACAGCCGCACGCGCATTGGCAGCTTTGTTGCCCGATATGGAAGTGGTTTCCGATTGCCGGTTTGGTTGTGATCCACGCCGCCCCAACGAGTGGTGCGACGATTGCCGCACCCGCCACGCCGACGGCCAGCTGACCACGACCTTGCGCCGCACCCCCTTTGTAGATTTGCCCGTGAGTGCCACCGAAGACCGTGTGGTAGGCACTTTGGACATCGAAAAAGCTATCAAACAGGGGGAAAAACATTTTGAGCCAGGGGTTTTGGCCGCCGCCAACCGGGGGCTGCTCTATGTGGACGAGGTAAACTTGCTTGATGACCATGTGGTAGACCTGCTGCTGGACTCCGCCGCGATGGGGGTCAATGTGGTGGAGCGCGAAGGGATCAGCTTCAGCCACCCGGCCAAGTTTATTTTGGTGGGCACCATGAACCCAGAAGAAGGAGATTTACGGCCGCAATTGCTCGACCGATTCGCTTTTTCTGTTCACATCAGCAGCATTGCCGATACCCTGGCACGGGTGCAAATTATGGAACGGCGTATTGCCTTTGAGATAGAACCAGACGGTTTCCGCGAGCAGTGGACAGGCCAGGAAAAACAGATGTCTGACCAGATTGCTCGTGCCCGCGATATTGTGAACCATGTGCGCTACTCACGCCGCGATTTAGTCTCGATTGCCGGGCTGACCGCTTCCATGAAAGTAGATGGACATCGGGCGGATCTGGTGATTTTGCGCGGGGCACAGGCCCATGCTGCTTTCCAGGGACGCGAATATATCACTGATGAGGACATCATCCTGGCGGCTGAACTGGCTTTGCCCCATCGCATCAAGGGACGGCCGTTTCAGGATGCTACCGTTACTGCCTATGACCTGGAACAACGGTTGGATGACATCCAGGCGCAAATGGGCACCGGGGAAGCAGGCGACCCCAGCGAAGAACAAAACGAGAGTAGCGGCGAAAAAAAAAAGCGTTAGACTCTGAATTAGGTGAAGGGGCAGAAACGGCCCAAACCGAGGCTGCCCCCCAAACTGTCCCCAAGACCCCCCAGGAAGGTAACTGGTGGGAAGGAGGACAAAAAGTTAAATCGGGCCAGGAGTTTAACGCCCGCCGCCTCAACACCCCCCTCGACAAACTGGTGCGAAACCGCGCCGGTAGACGCTCCCAAACCAAAACTGACCGCAAACGAGGCCACTACATTCGCGCCCGCCTGCCCAAAGGGGACAAGGTGCGCGATTTAGCCTTTGATGCCACCTTGCGGGCGGCCGCCCCCTTCCAACTCAACCGTGACCGCACCAAGCTGGCTCTGGCCCTGGAAAAACAGGATTTGCGCGAAAAGGAGCGGGTGCGCCGTTCGGCTAACCTGATTTTATTTGTGGTAGATGCCAGTTGGAGCATGGCAGTGGCCGAACGGATGGAGGCGACTAAAGGGGCGATCATGTCGCTGCTGACGGATGCCTATCAACGGCGTGACCGGGTGGGGCTGATTGTTTTCAACAAAAATGATGCCCGGTTGGTGTTGCCTCCCACCAATTCGGTGCAACTGGCGCGGAAAAAGTTGGCGGATATTGCGGTAGGTGGCAAAACGCCTCTTTCGGCCGGGCTATTTTTGGCTTTCGAGGTGTTCCGTCAGGAGTCCTACAGCCACCCGGATGTGCAGCAGATGATGATTTTGCTCACCGATGGGGCGGGGAATGTTAGTTTGAGCGATTTGCCACCACAAGAGGAAGCTCACCGTATGGCGGGGTTGATTAAGGAGTGTGAGGTGCGTTCGGTGGTGATTAACATGGAACATGCCGCTTTTGACCAGGGGTTGGCGCGGCTGCTGGCGGACAAACTAGATGCCCCTTGCCACACGCTGGCCGATTTGCGGGCGGATACGTTGTATAAAACGATTGTGGCAGAGTTGGAGTAGGACGTAGGGTGTATTCCGTTTAAGTGATGCCTGATCCCGTTATATCGTCATTTATGAACAGCGCGAAAGCGATTTCGCGGCTACGGGTGTTCACATTTCATATCGGATTCGCCATGGATATCCCTTTTAGACGCTACTGGGTTTTGTTGAAACGGTATTTGCAGCCGCAAAAGTGGCGAGTGGCGGGGTTGTTGGGGGTGGTTTTGCTTGGTATTGGGCTGCGGCTGCTCAACCCCCAGGTGATTCGGTTTTTTATTGATTCGGCCGTTTCTGGGCAAAGTACGTTATCACAACTATGGCAGGCTGCGTTTGCCTATATCGGAATTGCGCTGGTCATTCAGGCGTTATCTGTTCTCGCCACCTACCTGGGGGAAAACATTGGCTGGACGGCCACCAACCAGTTGCGGGAAGATTTGGCGCACCATTGCCTTCACCTGGACATCTCCTTTCATAAAAACCATACGCCTGGGGAGTTGATGGAGCGTATTGATGGGGATGTGACGTTGCTGGCAAACTTTTTTGCCCAGTTTACTGTGCGGGTGATGGGAAATGTGTTATTGGTGTTGGGGGTGTTGCTGCTGTTGTTTTGGGAAGATGTGCGGGTGGGAGCGGCGGTTACGGCCGTTTATCTGCTTAGTTTTGTGGTGTTAGGGCGATTACAAGGGGTTGCTGTGCCTCGTTGGACAGCTGCCCGCCAGGTGAGCGCGGAACTGTTTGGGTTTCTGGAGGAGCGGCTGACGGCTACCGAGGATATTGCAGGTAACAAAACCGGGGCCCACACCTTGCGGCAATTAGGGGACATTCTCGGCCGTTATGCCCACAAATTTCGCCTGGCGCGGCTGGCTGATGACCTGATTTTTGTGCTGACCTTAGGCATCTTTTTTATGGCCGACGCGGTTGGTCTGGCGGTTTCTGTCTATTTGTATACAGTGGGGGTGCTGACCATTGGCACGGTGTACCTGGTATACAACTATACGGGTGTGCTTTCGACACCATTGGAGGAAATCCGCGAACAGATCCAGGATTTACAACGGGCCAGTGCCAGTATCGGCCGTATTCAACACCTGTTTGCGGCCCAGCCTGCGGTGATAGATGGGCAAAACGGCCGTTTGCCCGATGGCCCCCTGGCTGTGGCTCTTGAAAACGTCTCTTTTCGTTATCTGGATCAGCCAACCACTCCCACCTTGTCACTGGATGATGAACCCGTTTTGCCCACCCCCCGCACCTTACACGACCTTACCTTGCATCTGGCGGCCGGAGAAACGCTGGGGTTGTTGGGGCGCACGGGCAGCGGCAAAACCACGCTAACCCGTTTGATTTTTCGTCTGTATGATGTGGAAAACGGCCGAATTTGCCTGAACCACCAGGATGTCCGAGAGGTGCCTCTGGCTGATTTGCGGCGACGGGTAGGGATGGTGACTCAGGATGTGCAACTGTTTCAGGCCAGCGTGCGCGACAACCTGACCTTTTTTGACTCCACCATTAAAGATGACCAGATTTTGCAAGCCATCCAAACGCTGAACTTAACTGCCTGGCTGGCCGCCCTGCCCAATGGCCTGGATACGGTTTTGCAGGGCAGCGGTGGTCTCTCTGCCGGGGAGGCCCAACTGCTGGCGTTTACCCGGCTGTTGTTGCGCCAGCCGGGGCTGGTGATTCTGGATGAACCTTCTTCGCGGCTCGACCCGGCCACTGAACGACTGTTGGAGCAGGCGATTGACCGTTTGTTGGCAAATCGTACCGGTATTTTGATTGCCCACCGCCTGAGTACGGTGCAACGGACTGACGTGATTGTGATTTTGGAAAACGGCCGAATCATCGAATACGGCCGTCGCGCCCTCCTGGCTGCTGACCCCAATTCCCGCTTTGCCCAACTGTTGCAAACAGGTCTGGCCGAGGTGTTGGTGTAGAACGTATGGCGTATGCCGTTTTTAGGCAATACGTAATCATTTTCCCCGATGACAACGTTTACTTCTGGTTTGGAGTTAAATGAACAGTTTTACGCTGGGGTGATTCGGCCGTTGTTGGCGGCCGAGTTCCCTGGGTTGGCTCATGCGGCGGCTCGCCTGGGGAGTGGCTCCGACGTGTTGGGATATGACGATGGTTTGTCTATGGATCACGATTGGGGCATTCGGCAGCAGCTTTTTCTTGCACCAAACGATGAGATGCGTTGGGGAACGGCCGTTGCCGATACCTTCAGCCGCCGTTTGCCCTATACCTTTCAGGGTTACTCCGTTCATTTTGCCCCGGCCAACGCCGAGGGAACCCGCCTGCCGGTGCAAATTACCACCGGGCCAGTGAACCACAACATTCACATCACCACCCCGGCCCGCTTTTTTCAGCAACAGTTGGGGAGTGATCCCACCGGCATGTGGACGGCTGTTGAGTGGGTGTGTGTGGCGCAACAACATCTGCTGCATGTGACGGCCGGGCGTGTTTTTGTAGATGAAATTGGGGAATTGACCCGTCTGCGGCAGAAATTTGCCAGCTACCCGGCCGATGTATGGCTCTATTTGTTGGCTTGTCAATGGGCGCGACTGGGGCAGGAGGAGCATTTGATGGGGCGGGCGGGTTATGCCGGGGATGATCTCGGATCGCGGTTGATTGCGGCTCGCCTGGTACACGATTTGATGCAACTGGCTTTTTTGCTGGCTAAACAGTATGCCCCCTACCCCAAGTGGTTTGGAACCGCTTTTGCCCGGCTGCCTCTTGCCCCCGTGTTGGCTCCCTTGCTGACCCAGGTTTTGCGGGTGGAAAGCTGGCAAGAGCGGGAGCATTTTTTGTGTGCGGCTTATGAGGTGGTTGCCGAAGCACATAATCGCCTGGGAATTACGCCGCCGTTGTCTACTACCTGTGAGCCGTTTTATGATCGGCCGTTTCGGGTGCTCATGGCTGGGCGGTTTGAGGCGGCCATTCGGGCGGTGATTCGGGATGAACAGGTGTTACAACTCCCGGCTGGCCTGGGCAGCATTGACCAGTTCAGCGACAGTACCGATTTACGTAGTAATTCACAACTTTTTGGCAAATTACGGCCGTTATACCAGCCATGAAACCGTACCAACGACTGTTCAAACTGATTGGCCTGCGCCCCTGGTTGTATTTGGCAGCTATTTTGTTGTGGATTCCGGCGCAACTCATTAACCTGGTGCCGGGGATTATGGCGCGGGAGATTTTTAACACGTTATCGGGGCAGGAAACGGCCGTTTTTAATCTCACAACATTGTTAATTATCTATCTCATGGCACCGTTGGCTCGCCTGAGCATCATGTACCTCTCCTACACCTTGAATTACCAGGTTATTTTTACCGTTGCCAACACGTTGCGGCACAACCTGTTGGGGTACATTTTGCGGCTACCCGGTGCCAAAGCCTTGCCCGACACCCCTGGCGAAGCCCTCAGCCGTTTTCGGGATGATGTGGATGAGGTGCAAGAGTATTTGCTGGTGCCGCTAATGGCCTGGAGTCGGCTCTTTTTTGTGATGGCAGCGACGGGGGTGATGATTCAAATCAACCCTTTGATCACGGTGACGGTTGTGTTTCCTTTGTTGTTGGTTTCGGCCGTTGTGGAGCTGGTGGGGCGGCGGATTGAAAAGTACCGCCAGGCCAGCCGGGCCGCCACCGGCACTGTCACCAGCTTTCTGGCTGAGGTGTTTGCTGCTGTTCAGGCGGTGAAGGTAGCCAATGCGGAAACCCATGTGATTCGCCGTTTTGCCTATTTTAACGACCAACGCCGCCGCATCACCATTCGTGACCGGGTACTTAACGAATTGCTAGACAGCACTTTTTTGAATATCGTGCCGTTGGGTTTGGGGGTGGTTTTGTTGCTTTCCGCGTCGGCTATGCAGGCTGGCACGTTTACCGTAGGGGATTTTGCCCTGTTTGAGTATTACATTTGGATTTTGCGGATGTTGCCGTTTGCATTCGGCCGTTTATTTTCCCACTACAAACAGGTAGGGGTGTCGTTTGAACGGATGAACGTTTTGATGCCGGGGGCGGGTGTGGGGGAGCTGGTGGCGGGGGGTGAGGGGCGAGA
>CAZPEJ010000301.1:0-6566 GCA_964585465.1 uncultured Ardenticatenaceae bacterium | reverse complement strand
GCCATGTAATGCACTCCTTCATTGGGTAGAAAATTAAGTTGACGACAAGCCCTTTCTGGTAGTACCAGATTCCTAATACTATAAGAGGGGTTTCTTACGTTAGTTATTACGATTTAGCAACAAAGAAAGCAAATGATAGGCAATTATGAGGGACACTACAGTCAGGAATACTTCCCCTTCGGCGTTGTTCAGGGTTAGTAACTAGACAGGGACACAGAGTTTCACAGGGGACAGGCAGAAATTGTCTAAATTAAATTTAACGCTTTGGCCTTCAGGGCGGCCTGGGTACGGTCGCGCACCCCTAGTTTCCCCAGGATGTTGGTTAAGTGATTTTTGACGGTGCCTTCAGTGATATAAAGCTGGTTGGCAATCTCTTTGTTGCTGGCCCCGGCCGCTACCAGAGCCACTATCTCTAACTCACGCTCAGACAGAGGTTCCAGCAAGGGTTGTGGGCGGGGGGCCGGTGGTTGGCCTGCCAGGCGGGTAAACTCGGCCACCACTTTGGCCGCTACAGAAGGTTGCAGAAAAGATTCCCCACGCGCCGCCGAACGGATCGCTTCGACGAGTTTGCTGGACGGTACATCTTTGAGCAGGTAGCCGACAGCCCCGGCGCGTAAACCGTCGAAGACGTGTTCGTCGTCGTCAAAGGTGGTGAGGACAATCACGCGGGCAGCTACCCGACTTTCGTTCAAACGGCGGGTAGCCGCTACCCCATCCAACACTGGCATTCGTAAATCCATGAGGATGACATCGGGCTGAAGTTCGGCCGTTTTTTCAATTGCCTCTTGCCCATTTCCCGCTTCCCCCACCACTTCAATATCCGGCCAGACAGAAAGCAGGGTGTTTAACCCCTCTCGAAACAAAGCCTGATCATCTACCAGCAATACACGAATGGTCATAAAGTTATTCCGGGTTTTTCGGATTTTGTGGGGTTTGCCGTGAGACGTAAAACGTGAAACGTAAAATTTTTTTGGTCACGTTTTACGTTTTACGTTTCATTGGTTATTAACCCCCTGAGTTCCCAAAGAACCGTTATTCCAGCAAAAAACCTGGTTTTGAGTTGTTTACCCCGGCACAGCAACCGTCAGCAGAAACCCATCGCCGGGGGCTGTTTTGAGTTCTACTTCTCCCCCCAACTGCTGCACCCGCTCACGCAGGCCCAGCAACCCAAAACCACCACTGGGAACGGCCGTTCCCACTCCATTATCGTGAACCGTCAGACGCACCACCCCGGCCTGTTGATAATCCAATACCAGGTTGACCTGGGAAGCCCGCGCATGTTTGCGGACATTGGTCAAAGCCTCTTGCGCCGTGCGATATAACGTCAGGGCAGTTTTGGCATCCAGCGAATGGGGAACACCCTGTACCTGCAAGTTGGTGAGAATACCCGCCGTTTGTGACTCTTGCACCAGGGCAGAAAGGGCTTCTGATAACGGTTTGTTTTCAATGGGGGATTCACGCAGGGTAGAAACAGATTGGCGAACGGCCGTTAACCCCTCTTGTGTTAGTCGTTGTGCCTTCGCCAACGCATCTTGCGCCCGTTCTGGTTGACCTTCCATCAGCAGACGGGCTGCTTCGATCTGCACATTCACCACCGTCAGATAATGCCCCAGGTTATCGTGAATCTCCCGTGCCAGGCGGTTGCGCTCCTGAGTAATGGCTAACTCTTCAATCTGAGTGGCGTAAGCCGCCAATTGACGGTTCGCCTGTTCCAAATCGGCCGTTAATTGCTCCGCCCTCTTTCTGGCATTTTCCTCATCCAGCCGCAAACGAGTAAACGTCACCACAAACAAGATGGCCGGGCTAAAGGTAAGAGCCGAAAAAACGGCCGCATTCCAGTCACCTGTCCGCAACCCAATTGGCAACGACAACCCAGCCATCACAAACCCATACAACAGCCACCGCCAGCGCGGGGTAAGCAACTCCACCGATTGACCCACCAGAGGCATAAAAATGAGCCAGATCGCCCCCGGCCGAATGATGGTCACAATCACCCCACTCAGAGCCAACTGGATGGCAAAATAGAGAACAATTTGCCATTTGACCGGGAAAAGGTTGCGAAGCCACCCGTCCTGGATGCAGAAAAAGGTATAAACCACCCCTGCCAATACAGAAAAGGTTATTTCTAATGGCGAGTACAGGTCGTTATCAACCGCCGCCGCCGCAAAACTTACTACATAACCAATTGCCACCACAAAAATGGCGGCCAGGTTCCCCTGAACCTGGGCAATCAGGTTGTTTTTCTGGGTGGGTGTGTGCATGGGGAAATTGTAACGCTTGCCCGGCCGGGGGCAAACAAAAACCGAAAAAAGTTCTCACGCAGAGACGCGGAGGCGCAGAGAGAGAAAACCCCTCTGCGTCCCTGCGCCACTGCGCGAGTAAAAAAAGATTACGCCGTTGCTGGCTCCCACATCGGATCGTATTTTTGCTCCATTTCGTTGCGAAACTGCTTGGTATAGAGGTCAAAATAATGCCCTCTGGCGCGAATTAGCTCGGCGTGGGTGCCCATTTCGGAGATACCCCCTTTTTCGACCACCAGAATACGGTCAGCCCGTTTGATCGTTGAGAGCCGGTGAGCAATGATGAAGCTGGTACGTCCTTCTAACAAGGTTTCCATCCCTCGCTGAATCAATGCTTCCGTTAAGGTATCTACTGAACTGGTAGCCTCATCCATGATAAAGATGTCTGGTTTTGCCAGAATGGCCCGCGCCAGGCTAATTAGCTGTTTCTGCCCCACCGAGAGCAATACCCCGCCTTCACCGACCTGGGTATCATACGCTTTTTCCAATGTCACAATGAAGTCGTGCGCTCCAGCCAATTTAGCCGCTTCCACGATTTCTTCGTCGCTGGCAGATAAACGGCCGTATCGCAGATTCTCCATCACCGTGCCCGAAAACAGGTGCGGGGTTTGCAGCACCATACCAATGCGGGATTGAATGGAGTGCAATGTGTACTCTCGATAATCACGGCCGTTTATTTTTAACGCCCCACCCTTCGGTTCATAAAAACGGCAGATCAGATTGACAATCGTAGATTTACCCGCTCCGGTTGGCCCCACCAGCGCAATCGTTTCGCCCTGTTTAATGTTCAGGTTGAAATTTTTGAACACAGGTTTAGCCGCGTCATAATAAAAATCCACATTTTCCAACACAATATCACCACGCATCGTGCCCGGATCAACCGCCCCCGGCCGATCACTAATCTCCGGTACAGCATCCACCAGCGAAAAAATGCGCTCCGCCGAAGCAATAGATTGTTGCATTTCCGCATACACCCGCGCCATTTCCTGAATCGGCCACAACATAAACATGATGTAGGAAATAAACGCCTGAATACCCCCGATGGTCACATTGCCAATCTGGTGTTGAAAACCGCCGTACCACACAATTCCAGACACCCCCAACGCGCTAATCAACTGCACGGTGGGCAAAAACAAGGCAGAAAGCCAGGCCGCCCGAAAAGCAGCCCGATACATATCACCTGTCAATTCGCCAAACTCGCGCAAATTGCCTTCTTCGCGTCGCAAGGATTTCACCACCCGCACACCGGTGATGTTTTCGTTGTACGCCCCCGTGATTTTGGAGTTCAGCTTCCGCACCTGGCGGTACTCGGTAAGAATGGTTTTCTTGAACTGGGTCGCCACCACCACCAGCACCGGGATAATGGCAATGGCAATCAAGGCCAGTTGCCAGTTGATATAAACCATAAAGAGCAAGGCAAAGGTGATGTTGGTAATGCCCCAGACAGTATCCAGGAACCCCCAAGAGACCAGATCACCGACGCGCTGGGTATCGGAGGTGAGGCGAGACATGAGCCAGCCCAGTGGAGTGCGGTCAAAGTAGGCCAGTTCCAACTCCTGCAACTTGTTAAACATTCTTTTCCGCAGGTCATACTGCACTCTTTCGCTCAAGGAGCCAGCTGCGGTAATGAAACCGAAGACCAAAACGGCCTGTACCAGGATAAAAAAGCCATATTGCCAGATGATGCCCCACAGGGCATTCATATCTTGCCCCAGGATGCCTTCATCTATGATTCGTTTGCTCAGGTAAGTGAAGTAGGAATCGAGCAATGAGACCAGACTGATACATGTCAGGAACAATCCCATCAGTTTCCAATGGGGTTTTCCTTGTTGGATGACACGTAAGACAGTACGGCCGTTAAATTGTGTCGTGAATTCCTCTTCTTCAAAGTACTCTTCTGACATGACATACTCCTCTAATTTTGTAACTCCACTGGCAACTTTTGGCTGCCATTCACCGACTGTCCATTTTCGTGCCGGTGATAACCATTTGTGTGGCCGTTAACGACTTCAACCACCCGGCCGTTCACAGTTGCAATCTCTTTTTCCAACTCTTCTTCAATCCGAACCTGCAATTGATAGATTTGTTGGTAAATGCCAGCTTGTGATACCAGTTCCTCATGAGTGCCCATCTGCACAATTCGGCCGTGATCCAGCACCAGAATCAAATCAGCGTTCATCACACTTTGAATGCGATGGGCAATGACAAAGGTGGTGCGATCCTGCATCAGATGTTGTAACGCTTCGCGGATAAAGCCTTCCGTTTCGGTGTCTACCGAAGAAGTCGCATCGTCCAGAATCAGGATGCGCGGGTTTTTCAGCAAGGTGCGGGCAATAGTGACTCGCTGTTTTTGCCCACCGGACAATGTCACACCCTTTTCGCCAACCAATGTTTTGTACCCTTCTGGGAAGGAGAGAATGACCTCATGAACGGCCGCCGCGCGGGCTGCTGCTTCTACTTCTACATCCGATACTTCCCGCCCCACCCCGTAGGTGATGTTTTCCCGAATGGTACGCGAGAAAAGGAATGGCTCTTGTTGCACAATGCCAATTTGTTGCCGCAAAAAGCTGCGGGGAAACTCCTTTAACTCTACACCGTCCAGGGTAATGCTGCCGTCGTGGTATTCATAGAAACGGGGTAACAGGTTAACCAGGGATGTTTTTCCAGAGCCGGTAGAGCCTAACAAGGCAATAACCTGGCCGGGTTGGGCAGTAAAGTTGATGTCGTGTAAAACCCGTTTGGTGTCTTTACCTTCATAGGCAAAGTTGACCTGGTTAAAATGGATTTCGCCAGCTAAACGGCCGTTTGGTACATAAGAGCCACTTTCTAACGGCTCACGATCTTCCTTAATAATCTGTGTTAACCGCCCCAGCGACACAAAACCGGTAGACATCTGGGTAATCAACCGGCCCAGGTTACGAATGGGCCAGATAATTTGAATGATGAAGCCGTGATAGGCCAGATAAGTTCCAACGGAAATGTCCCCATTGAGAGCCATCCGCGCCGCCAGGAAAAAGCCCAACAACATCTGCAAACCACACATAATGTCGGTAATAGGCCAGAAAAAGGCATGTACCATGAGCAGTTTGATACCGCCTTTGAGCTTTTTCGCATTTTCACCCTCAAACTTGTTCTGTTCATAGGTTTGCCGCGCAAACGCCTTCACCACCCGCACCCCACTTAAGTTCTCCTTCAGGGTGCTGGAAACCACCGCATCTTGCTCCTGATACGCTTCATACGCCTTCTCAATGCGGTAGAAGAAGATGAACGAAATCACCAAAACCACCGGGATGATGACAACAGAGTACAACGCCAGTTCGACGTTCAGGTTCAGCAGGGCAATGAAGTTGATGGTAAAGAGCAAGATGATACGACCCGCCCCAATAGCCTGCTCAGAAAAAAGGCGGCGTAGGGCATCCACGTCAGAGGTGACACGTTGAATTAAGTCACCGGTCTGTGCCTGGTCGTGGTAGGAGAAGGAGAGGCGTTGGATGTGGTCATAGAGGTAATTACGAAGACGGAGGGTACTACTTTCGGCCGTTTGTGCCGCCCACCGTCCACTCAAATAAGTAAATACCCCCTGCACCAGGGCCAGCCCCACAAACCCCAGGGCAACCCAGGGTACCAGTTGCCCCAACCGTTCCTCTGGCAAAACCTGGTCTACAAAGTATTGCAGCAGGTAATAAATACCCGTTTGCGACAGGGTAGCTATCCCGATAGCTACAGTCGCCCCCAAATACAAAAGGCGATACCCACTCATCATTCGCCACAGACCAGCTAACTTTTTAGGTGTAACGACTTGTTTGAGGTCAAAGTTTGATGCTTCCATAAGATTCCTCACTACTACTATGTTGCCATTCTAACTGGCAAACTTGACAGCTATTGTCATATACCGATAAACGCAAAAAGCCACGAGGATTAGCCCGTGGCTGTGGCAAAAAAAGGGAAACAGAGAAACAAAAAAGGCCACGGGCAGATTGCGCCGTGACCTCTGAAAAACAAACCCTAAGCGGTTATGTCAACCTGGTCGTCGGCGCGCGGACAGAGCGAAACCACCGAAATCGGTGATACGTGCACGATTGGGGATGATGTGCATGATGTTCTTTTCCATTTTGCGCCGACCTCCTTTTAGAATTAGATAAATATCTTATAACCAGAGTGAACTATAACAGAGGACAAAATACAAGTCAAGCCCCATTTTTAAGACACAACAATTCTAAATGTAAAAAATGAGTACGAGGAAAACAGCAGCGCAATGCCAATGAA
>CAZPEJ010000300.1:0-6569 GCA_964585465.1 uncultured Ardenticatenaceae bacterium | reverse complement strand
AGACATTAGACATTATTGGAAATAAAAATCGTTTGAATTTTATGTCATTCTGAGCGTAGTCTGCGGAGCGAAGAATCCTGCTAACTCTGGGTGTAAGAGATGCTTCACTTCGCAGACTTCGTTCAGCATGACAAGATGAGATAGGTTTCTCTTAATGCCGATAATGTCTATTATATTAACTTTATGTCGCGCAGAGACGCAGAGACGCTGAGAGGGAAAACTCTTTGCGCCCTTTGCGGTGAATCGTTACCTTTATTTTTCGCTTTCTGTCAGGGATTTTTTCCAATTCATGATTTGTACGTTGTAACGGGGGGATTGGTGGCGGAAGTAGGTGTCGTATAGTTCTGCGTAATGGCCGCTTTGTTGTAACAGTTGTTCGTGGCTGCCCTCTTCCAGAATGCGCCCTTTTTGTAACACGATGATGCGGTCGGCCGATTTTACAGTAGATAGGCGGTGGGCAATAATAATTGAAGTGCTGTGCGCCATGATAATGTCTAACGCCTGCTGAATTTGTGATTCGGTGAAGGGGTCTACACTGGCGGTGGCTTCATCCAGGATAAAAACGCGCGGGGATTGCACCAATACCCGCGTCAGGGCGACCAGTTGCCGTTGCCCCATCGAAAGCCGACTGCCGCGCTCTCCCACCTGGCTGTTTAGGCCATCGGGCAAGGTTTCTAACCATTCGCCGTTGCCAATGCGGCGGGACATTTCGGCGATTTCTGTGTCGGTGGCGGTGGGACGGCCGTATCTGATATTTTCCGCCACTGTGCCAGCAAACAAAAAGGGCACCTGGGAAACGATACCCAACTGCTGCCGGTAAGAGGCCAGGTCAAACGTGCGAATATCTTGTCCATCCAGGCAAATTTGCCCTTCCTGAAACTCATAAAAACGGGCAATTAGTTTGATGATGGAGGATTTGCCTGCCCCGGTGTGCCCCACCAATGCCACACTTTCCCCTGGTTGGATGGTGAGGGAAAAGTCGTTTAACACTTGTTCTTGTTCGGAGTAGCGGAAGATGACATGGGAAAAGGTGATTTCTCCGCGCAAGGGTGGAACGGGGAAGGCGTTGGTTTGGGTAACGGCCGATTCTGCATCAATGAGGGCAAAAACTCGTTCTACCGCCGCCAACCCGGCCTGGAACTGGCTCCAAAAAGCTGAGAGGTTAGAGACAGGGAACCAAAAGCTATCAATGGTTGCCACAAAAAGATACCAGGAAGCCACACTAATCACCCCGGCGACTGCATTTTGCCCACCGAAGTAGACCAAAACGGCCGTGCCAAACCCCGACAAGATATTCAAAATCGGAAAGATATTGGATAAAACAAATCCCCGCCGCACATTGATGGTATAGGATTGTTTGTTGACGGCGGCAAACTCCTGGTAAATGGCCGCTTCCTGGCGGAAATTTTTTGCCACCCGAATGCCTGTTACCGCTTCCTGAATCGCCTTATTCACTTCGCCCACTGCCCGCGAGCTTTGTTGCGAGACGCGCCGGGCGATGTTGCGAAAGGTGAGGGCTGTGACGGTGACAAAGGGGGCCATGGCTAATACGGCCAACGTTAATCGCCACTCGATGCCAAACAGGATGGCAATTAAAATAATCGCCACCGTCAACTGGTTGACGATGTCGGTGGTTAATACGACCACTTCGCCAAACTCCTGGGTGTCGCTGGTGATGCGGCTGACCACCCGCCCGGAACTGTATTCGTCGTAAAAGGATAAATCTTGCCGGGCGGCGGCGGCAAAGGCATCTTTCCGCATGGCGAGAACGACATCGGCGATTACCTCCGCGCTTAACTGGCGACGCACCCAGTTCAAGAACCAGATGCTAATACCGGTGATAAAAACCAAGATGACCAGGGCTGTGGTGAATGGGGTGTTTTCGGCGGTGTTGGTGGGCTGCAACCCGTTGGCAATGACGAGTGGCAAGGCGGAGCTGGCGGCGGCCAGGATGGCGACGGCGATCATGATGATGGTTGTTTTGCGGCGGTGGGGACGGAAGTAGATGACAATACGCTGAACGAGATCTTTGTCGGCGTACTGGCGGTCGTAAGCCTCGGCTTCGAGGCCGCGCATGATGGCTGCCATAAGGGTTCCTTTTAGGAGTGGGTGTAGATTTGTGGGTAGATGCGTTGGGCGTGATAAAACAGGTCGGCTAAAACGGCCGTTTTCCACACTGGCCCGCTGGGTTTTAAGGCACCACTGCCCAACGCTTTGGTTAGGGTGAGTTGTCCCATAAGAATGCGGTGCAGGGTATCGGCCGTTAGGGCGATATCCAGGTCTGGTTTTTGTGTGGTGGGGCCATACTCAATGTGTAACGGCCGTTTGCGAGCGTCAATCATAATTTCGGCTGTGGGGTCTGTGCAGCGAAACCGAATCAGCAGGCGTGAATTTAACACGGCCTCTGCTGCCTGGGGGTTTTCCGTCTCTATACGAGCAAACAGCACCCGAAAACAGGTGTAAAGATGTTCTGCATGGTGATAAGTTGCCATATCTTAAGACGTTTCTCCCTCACCTTCTCCACTGATGCGCTGTTTTAACTGGTCTACCTGGAATTGCAGGGAGTAGTTGACCATGTACCAAATGCCTTTCCAGGTGTCTGGGTCGAGCAAATCCTCTTTGGTGGCCCCTTGCAGGTTGCCCATGATGTCTTTGAAGATGGTGGGGGTTAATTTGTCCATGCCTCTTTTTGCCAGATCAACCAGGGTGTCGGGTTTGAGGGGGGTGGGTAGGCGTTCGTTTAGCTGGTCTTTGACTTGATTGGCCTGGAAACGGGCGGAGTAACTGAGCATAAAAGCCATGCCTTTCCAGGTGTCAATATCCATTAAATCTTCTTTGGTCATGCCCTCAAAACTTTCCAAGATGCCAAGACGCACTTCGGGGGTGAAGCGGTGCAGGTTTTCGCGTAGCAGCGTAACCAGCCGCAGGGGGGAGTAGGGGGAAGAGTCGGTGGCGGGCATGGAGCCTTTTAGTTGAGCGACCAGGCCGTCTAGTTCAGAAATTAGCTCTTGCAGGCGTGGGTTAGATTCGGCCGTTTGGGGGGAAACGGCCGTTGCCGCCCCATGAATGGCACAAAAGGTGGAAGATGAAACGGCATAATTTTTGCACTGTTTCCCGCTTTTGGTGATTGCTACACATCTCACTCGAATATCATCATCGCTCATGAATTTGCCTCCTGCTGTGGTTACAGACGGTATTATATCCCCTTCGCCTGATTTGTCCGCACTTTGTTCACAAGGCACAAAACCTGTACCTTTGCACAAAAAATCTTGTGATATAGCAGGGTTAAGTCATTTATGAACGGCGCGAAAGCGATTTCGCAGCTACCACTGTTCACATTTTGTCCAGGGGATTGACATTCATGACGCACTGTGTTATATTATCTTTATGATGCACTGCGTCATAAATTAAATAATTACCAATCAATCATCTGGGTTTTGTGAAGCCGTTATCTGATATAAAACGTAGCCCGTAACTATAAAGTGGCACAAAAGCCCGATGTGTGTTACCAAGTGGAGGTACATCATGTTAGAGGAAAAACAAGTTATCGTAGAAGAAACTGAACAGGTGAATCCTGTTTTATCAACCGTTCGCACTCTGTTCCTGGCCGGGTTGGGTGCTGTGATGATGCTTCAGGATGAAGCTGGCAAACTGGTGGACAAGATGGTGGAACGGGGCGAAGAGAGGAGCAAAGAAGGGCGTAAACAGGTGAATCAATTTGTGGAAGCTCGCAAAAAGAATGTGGAAAAAGTGGGCAAAAAAGCGGAAACGCAAGTGAATAAACAAATTGAGCGCACCCTGCATCGCTTGAATATCCCCACCCGTAATGAAATTACTACCCTGGGGGCAAAAATTACCCGGCTTTCCAAGAAAGTGGAAGATCTGAACAAAGTGGCCGCTTAAGAGGTTGTTAAATGGTTTTGTTACTTGTTAACGGCCGAAACTGGTTGACAGAATCGGCCGTTGCGGTTTTGAGGATAGGACGATGAGCGAAAAAATTGAAGTGATGGAAGAAGAAATGACGGAAGATCGCAACAGCTTTTTGGGTGGGGTGCGAAAAGTATTGATGGCTGGCATCGGTATAGTGGCTCTGGCCCAAGAAGAAGTGGAAGATTTTGTCAATAAACTGGTTGAGCGTGGGGAAATTGCTGAAAAAGACGGCCGTAAATTGGTTAATGATGTCCTGGAAAAACGGCGCGGCAAAACCCAAGAAACCACCAAACGCGTTGAATCGGAACTGGATAAACGGATTGAAGGCTTGCTCGACCGGATGAACATTCCGACCAAGAGCGATATTGAAGCACTCACCCACAAGGTCGCCGAACTGACCAAAAAGGTGGACGAACTAAAGAAAGGTATGTAACAAAAAAGCACGGGTCAACCCCGTGCTTTTTTTATTCCATCGTTTGTAAGATTTGTTCTGTTATTTGCTGCAAGACGGGGTAGGGTTGTGCGCCAGAGACAAGGTATTTGTCGGCGAAGATGAGGGCGGGCACACCGTTTAGCCCATAGCGGTGGGCTTGTAAAACATCGGCCGTTACCAGGCCATCAAATTCTGTGTCATCCAGAGCGGCTAAAAAGGGTTCACGTTCTAAACCGACGGAAACGGCCGTTTCTGCCAATACTTGCCGGTTGTTAATGTCCTTTGTTTCTTGCCAATAGGCACGAAAAACGGCCGAATGATAAACTTCCCCTTTGCCCTGTGCCTCGGCAAACTTGGCCCCCACCAGGGCGGCGCGGCTGTTGATGCCAAACGGCCCTGAGTTGATCTCTAACCCATATTGCTGCTGGGCCATTGTTATTAAACGCGGCCGGGCAGCTTCGATACGGGCGCGAAATTCTGGTGGCAGGGGTGGGGCATCGGCCGGGCGCAACTCAAAAGAACGCCAGCGCAATAAAACCGGGTACTGCTGTGTGAGCCGATCCAAACTGGAGGCTACTAAAAAACAATAAGGTCAGACAAAATCTGACCAGACATCAAGCGAAATCTGTTTGTTCATGTTTTTTCACTCGCGCAAGAATACAGAAATTGTTTCCCCCCTCAGCGCAACTGTTTTGTCATTCACCATTCACAATTTCCTATTCACCATTCACAATTCTCTACCGCCTTCCTGTTTGTGCCCGCGTCAGGCGGCGGGCTACGTCGGCATCAATCCCAACGGTTAATTCAATCAATAAATCGGCCAAAATACGCGATTGCCGAGGGTCTGTTTGGGTGGCGGCAGCAGCCTGGTAAATGGGGTGATTGGCGGGCAGGTGGAGGTGGGCCACGCGGGCAACGGCTTGTTGTGGGGCGACATTTGCCAGGGTATCTAACTGTTCCATTTCTAACAGGGCTTGGTGGAGGGTGTGGCTACTTTCGGCCGTTGTGGTGAGGGTGCAGCCAAATTTGCGAATACGGCCGTTTCCCCGTTTCAGCTTGAACAAAACCTCCCGCCCACTGCCAATGTAGATAACCACCCCGTTGGCAACCCGCAACACCAACGCCTGCCGCCCCGGCACAATCCGCCCCACCCGCCGGGCCGTGAAGGATTCCCAGCCCAATTCGACCTTTTGCACTTTAGCCTGCGACACATCTATCGTCTCATTCAATAATGTTGCTTCCAGGCGAAGCAAGTGGCGGATGGGTTGCCAAAACATCGGATTTCGGTCGGTCATCTGGCGCAGTTTGGGAAAGTGGTGAACAAGGCGCAACAGGCGATGTAGTTCATCCTGGGGTGTTTTTCTCTCTGCCAGGGTACGGGTTACATCGGTTAACAACCCCTGAGCTAGTTGATAGGTTTGCAGAGAATCGGCCGTTTTTATCCATCTCTCCGCATCGAACCCTTGCAGTTTTACCCCATTTATTTGCACTGTTTCCAGGTTTAGCAACAAATCCGCTTTTTCCTGGTTCACACGTTGTGGGCATTGGCTCACCACCACAAACACGCGGTTGGCAAACTCATACAGCTTTTCCAACTGTTTTGTTTTGTCTGGGCCGTCGGAAACGGCCGAAACCATCCGCATTTGCTCTTGCACCTGGGGCAGCCACTTATCTGCAAAAGCAGAAAAAGCAGCCAACGGAAAAATCCTGATTGCCCAATACCCGTTATAGTGGTAATTCTCTGCCTGCAAAAAGTCGTCCAGGTGTGTTTTGCGCCATACCGTTTCTGGAAACTCATAAATGCGCCGCCGCGAATCTGGGCCTGGGGCCGGTGTATGTTGTTTCAACCACCCCAGAATATGCGATTCGCCTTGCCCCTCCAGCCCTGGCAGTTCCACCGTAATCATATCCTGGTAGGCTGGCTGTTTGGGGCCAGCAAAAAAGATCATCGGCCCGTTGTAATTGGGTTGTACATGAATACGGTCGCCATAGCGGTTGGTAATGTAAATGAGTTTCATAGGTTTAAGTTGTCAGCCGTCAGCCGTCAGCTATCAGCCGTCAGCAGGGAAGCTGATAGCTGATAGCTGAAAGCTGATAGCTGATAGCTGAAAGCTGATAGCTGAAAGCTGATAGCTGAAAGCTGATAGCTGATAGCTGATAGCCGATAGCTTCCCCCTACTTTCCACGCGGGGAGAAGGTATAACCG
>CAZPEJ010000299.1:0-6594 GCA_964585465.1 uncultured Ardenticatenaceae bacterium | reverse complement strand
GCGCACTCGCAGCCGTCTTAGCCGCCTCCCCCGCCCATTGGCAGGCCAAAATCCTCCCATTGAGCGAAGCCGCATTACAAGCTAAAATGGAGGCTATTAAGACATTTGTCTCTCAAATCAGCACCTTTTTTGCCAACGAGGCTGATTTAGAGCAACAAATCCGCCAATATGCGGCACAGATAGGTGGCGAGCGCACCTGGCAAAGAACAGGGTAACAAAAGTAACTTGATAATTTTTGCCGGGTGAACTTATAATTAGCGGAAATCATTTGGGAAAGGGTTTGGCATTATGGGGCGATTAACAACAAGACAGCTTGCCAGCAAACGTGGCCGACAAGGCAAAGCTGCACAACGAACCTCCTTACAACCCGGCGATATGCTCCAGGAACGGTACCGCATTGTCGGCACGTTAGGCGTTGGCGGTTTTAGCTCTGTTTACCAGGCGCGTGATATGCGCTTCCCCAACGTCACCAAGTTATGCGCCGTCAAAGAGATGGTCATTTCTGCGCCCGACCCACAAATGCGTGAACTTACCATTAAATCGTTTGAGCGGGAGGCCAGCATGTTAGCCATGTTTGACCACCCGGCCATTCCCGATGTGTCGGACTATTTCACCGAAAAAGATCGCAGCTACCTGGTATTGGAGCTAATTCGTGGCAAAGACCTGGAACATTGGCTGGAAGAACAAACAGAACCCCTGAAACAAGAGTTGGCAATGGAGTGGATGTCACAACTGTGTGATGCCCTGGCCTATTTGCACCACCAGAAACCAGCTTCGGTCGTTTTTCGTGATCTCAAACCTTCCAATATCATGCTGGATCAATACCAGCGCATTCGCCTGATTGACTTTGGCATTGCCAAAATTTTTGATGCAGGCAACAAAGGCACCATGATTGGCACGGAAGGGTATTCACCGCCGGAACAATATCGTGGGCACGCCACCCCGGCCGGGGATATTTATGCCCTGGGAGCCACTTTTCACCACCTGCTCACCCGCCAAGACCCCCGCCTGGAACCTCCTTTTACTTTTGCAGAACGGCCGATTCACGCCACCAACCCCCATGTATCCCCAGCCTTTGAAGCCATCATCATGCGCTGTCTGGCCTATGACCCCAAAGAGCGATTCGCCAATGCCACCGCCCTGCAAGAAGCCGTGCACCTATTGATGCAGCCAAACGCGCTGATTGGGGAAATGATAGCCCCACCCGCCTTAACGGCCGTTTCTCCCGCCCTGGCCCCCACCCAAGCCACTCCCCAGTTACCCACCCCCACGCCACCACTCACCAACACCGGGCTATCCCTGGGCACCCGCCCACAAATCAAACCCCTCTGGTCATTCAAATGTGAAGACGAAATTCGCTCCAAAGCGGCCGTCGGCCACAACATGATTTTTGTCAGTGCCTACGACAACAACCTGTATGCCTTAAATCTGGCCGGGGAATTTCAATGGAAGTTCCCCACCTCCGATGCCGTTGGTTCATCCCCCCATTTGTACAACGACGATATTTTTATTGGATCGGCCGATAACCATCTTTACTCAGTGCAAGCCAAAACCGGCCGTTTGAACTGGCGATTCGCCGCCAACGGGCCAATCTACTCCACCCCCTCCGTTCGTTTTGACCATGTGTTTTTTGGCTCCGACGATGGGTTTGTCTACGCCATCAACGTCCATCACGGCCGTTCCGCCTGGAAAACTAACGTATTCCACCCGGTACGCTCCTCCCCATTTGTGGGTGAAGAGCGTGTTTTTTTTGGCACCGAAGGTGGTAATATCCACTGTGTGGAAATCGCCAACGGAAAAAGCAAGTGGCAAACCCAGGCCCGCCGTGCCGTCACCTCCTCACCCACCCTGGTGGATGACGTGGTGATTGTTGGTTCGTGGGATGCCACCGTCTATGCTTTAGATGCTGCTACTGGCTGGAAAATCTGGCAATTTCGCACCCGCCGCCCCATTGTCTCCTCCCCTGTTGTCCACAACGGCGTTGTATTCATTGGCTCCTCCGATGGCAATCTTTACGCCATTGACCAGGGTTCCGGGCGACAATTATGGGTGTTTGAAACCAAAGGACAGGTAGCCTCCTCCCCAGCTGTATGGAGTGAAGCGGTTTATTTCGGCTCGTCCGATGGGCATATCTATAGTTTACATGTCAAACGCGGCGAATTACGCTGGCAGTATGACACCGGTGCTCCGGTCATTTCTTCCCCCACCGTAGACGACGGAGTAGTTTATGTCAGCTCTACCAATCATTACCTCTATGCTCTAACGGCTTAAACCTTATGATGATACCAGGCTTTATTTGTAAAGAATGGCAAAACGTACCATGAATGAGTCAACAACCCCCGATAAATTTGACCATTCCATGCGTCACACAGTTGATGAGGCCCCTATGAAAGATACTACTCCGCTCTCCAAATTGGCGATAGACGAGGAACCGGTTGACACAGTTATTAGAACTTCTCCACCGCCGGAAGAAGACTCTTCGGTAACAACCCCCATTATTGCCATTGGCACAGGGGGAATAGGTGAGCAAGAACCACATTTGCACTTTGCCAAACGGTGTCATGTGGGGGCCAAACGAGGACGCAACGAGGATTCTTGCCTGGTTTTTGCTTCGGATGTGGGGGGGCATTTTAAGATGGTTCCCTTCGGTTTATACATTGTGGCAGATGGGATGGGGGGGCACGCCAACGGCCACATTGCCAGCAAAGCTGCCTCGCGCACAGCAGCCAGCCATATTCTAAACAAAATTTATGTGCCCATGTTGCAAATGGAAGATATGTCTTTGCAAGCACCGATTCAAGAGGTGCTGGTGGATGCAGTGCAACTGGCAAATAAGGCTGTTTTTCAAAGTGATCCTGATTCTGACAGCGGCACGACGTTGACCATTGCTCTGGTGTTGGGGCGGCGGTTGTATGTGGCACATGTGGGAGATAGCCGGGCCTACATGATGACAAATAATAAGTTAGAGGTGATGACGGTTGACCATTCGTTGAAGCAGCGGTTACAAGATGTGGGTCAATTAACGGCCGAAGAAGCCAATGTCTATCCCTACAGTAACATTTTGTTGCGGGCATTGGGGCAGAGCGATGAATTGGAAGTGGATGTATTGACCCGTTCTTTGCCTGCTGAGGGAAAATTATTGTTGTGTAGTGATGGCCTTTCGGGTTTTGTCTCGGCTCCGCTGCTGCAAGAGATTATGATCCAGTCCGCCCCGCTGGAAAAAATTGCAGATGAACTATTTGAGTCGGCGATGGCAGCCGGGGGGTATGACAATATAACGGCCGTTCTGGTGGAGTTCGCTTTTTAACCCCTGGTTAATGATATGAACACAGCACACGACCATTACAGCGTTTTAGGCGTTTCCCCAACAGCCACCCAGGACATGATCCGAGAGGCTTTTGCCACGCTGATGGGAAAGTTTCCGGCCAAACGTGATCCTTCAACAGATTCCGCTTATCAACAAGTTTTGTACGCTTATGAAGTTTTGAGCGACCCACAACGGCGCAACATTTACGACTCGCTGATTGGGGATTCCAGCCAACCCAGTCTAAAAATTGAAGTACAGGCCAGCCGTACCCAACTCCATATCTCCAACACAGAACAACTACTTTATTTACTGGTAGACATTCGCCCGGCATTAACAAACGAAAAAACACATCGGCCGTTAAACCTGGCATTGGTAATAGACCGCAGTACCTCCATGCAAGGGGCACGGTTAGATTGTGTCAGAACGGCCGTTGAACTCATTGTAGACAAACTGGCCCCCGACGACATCATCTCTATCATTACCTTTAGTGACCGCGCCGAAGTGATCTTTCCGGCCGGACAAGTTGAAAACAAAAACGTCTTGCTGGCAAACGTGCGGAGTATCCGCGCCTCTGGAGGCACCGAAATTTACCAGGGGTTAAGTGCTGGCATGAAACAAATCACCAAAAACCCCCTGACCGGTCACACCAACCACCTCATTCTGCTCACCGACGGCCACACCTACGGAGATGCCAACAACTGCCTGCAACTGGCCCAAGTGGCAGCCACACAAGGTGTGGGGTTTAGTGCGTTTGGTATTGGGGCCGAGTGGAACGACCAGTTTTTGGATAAGCTGGTCGCTGCATCGGGTGGGCAATCTGCCTTTGTGGAGTACCCCACCCAGGTGATTGAGTTTCTGGATAAACGAATTTCAGGTTTAGGAACAATATACGCTCGTAATATCCAACTGGTTAAAGAGTTTCCCAAAGGTATCGAGTTGCAATATGGCTTCAAGCTGGTGCCATTTGCCCAACCCCTGCCCCTGGACGGGCAAGACATTAAGTTGGGGGATATAGAAGGGCGAGCACCCCTCACGGTTCTATTAGAAATCAAAGTAGCAGCCCAACCGGTTGAAACTCGTTTGAATTTGCCAGTCACCGTTACCGCCAATGTTTCCAGCCCACATACCCAGCTTCGCACCTTTAAGCAACAAACCCAATTGCTCATTTTGAGCGAAGTGCCACCCACAGAGCCGCCACTGGCTCTGGTTAAGGCGGTGAATGCTTTGAATATGTACCGCATGAATGAACGGGTTTGGGAAGATGTGGAAGCGGGGCAATTGCATCTGGCAACCACCCGAATGCGTCGCCTGTCTACCCGGCTGTTGGAGGCGGGGCAGACCCAGCTGGCCCAACAGGCCCACATGGAAGCGGAACGGTTGGAGGCGATGGGGGAAATGTCGCCAGAGGGGCGCAAACGGTTGAAATTTGGCACTCGTGCGATTTTGACACAGATGTTACCTGCGGAATCTGGCAGTGTGAATCATGATCCAGTGTAATGAATGTGGTACCCCCCAGTTAGAAGGGGCTTTATTTTGTAATGAGTGCGGCCGTTTTTTGGTGGGGACTTCGCGCCTGACAACGGCCGTTTTGCCTTTTGCCGAATACACCCATCGCCATGTTCCTTCCCCCCTTGCTACCAACCAGTTAGAAACGGATGGACAAAAACGGCGAGTGACCTTTGTCATCCCCGGCAGCCGCCGCCGCATTGTGGTGGAAACAGCGCACCAAATTCGTGTGGGGCGTGCCGACCTGCAAGCCGACCTGACCCCCGAATTAGACCTGACAGGTGACAATGGGGCCGAAAAGGGGGTGTCTCGAATGCACGCTACCATCCAAACCGCTAAAGAGGGGTTGGTTTTGATTGACCTCAACAGTACCAATGGCACCATGCTCAACAATTACCGCTTGCAAGCAGAACGGCCGTATCCCTTGCGTAGCGGCGATGAAATTCGGTTTGGCGATTTATTAGTACATCTGTTTTTTGAATAATCAGACAGTGAGGGAAGGTTTTTATGATCTCGATCATTGTTCACATTGCGAATGAAGACGCGGTGGTTTGCGAAGTAGAACAGTTACCCGCCGCCGCCGACCAGACCATCCTGGTCAATAACCCACGCAAACGAGATGGCAAAGATTTACATTACCTGGATGAAGAAGTTACGACGGTCATCTTCCCCATGCACCGCGTCAACTTTATTCAGGTCATGCCGTCTGCCGAACGAGAAGAGGTCATTGGTTTTGTCCGCGAACGGTAAACCACTATGGTAGAGCAAGTCCCTGAAAACTTATCACCGACTGCCCCCCGCATGATTTTGATTGTGGATGATGAAGTGCGAATGCGCCGCTTCATTCGCATGAACATGGAGTTGGAAGGGTATCAGGTATTAGAAGCCTCAAATGGTCTGGAGGCTCTCAACCAGATTCGCCAACATGCTCCCGATGTGGTGGTGATGGATGTGATGATGCCGCAAATGGATGGGTTTGAGACGTTGCGGCTGCTGCGGGAAATCTCGACTGTGCCAGTTATCTTGTTGACTGTCAAAAGTGATGAGGAGGATAAAATTCACGGCCTGGGGTTAGGAGCCGACGATTATGTCACGAAACCATTTAGCCCTAGAGAGTTGAGCAGCCGGGTAACGGCCGTATTACGCCGCGCCGAATGGCCTGCCCCACCTCCTCGCACCATCCTCCGCATTGACGACTACCTTTCCGTAGATTTCAACCGCCATCAAGCCATTGTCAACGGAGAGCGCATCGAACTACGCCCCACCGAATTTCGCCTGCTCAACCACCTGATCCAAAATGCTGGTTGGGTTGTTCCCCACGACACCTTACTGGCAAAAGTGTGGGGGTATGAATACCGCGAAGAAACCCACTACCTGCGCCTATACATCAACTATTTGCGGAAAAAAATCGAAAAGGACGTAGCCAACCCAGAGTACATCCTCACAGAACGAGGTGTCGGTTATCGTTTTAGGGATTTCAAAAAGACCAGTCAACCCCCGGAGACATAACCTCTGATATGGTGTAATTGGGTAAGTGGGTAACGACTCAACTGCTCGATTACCCGCTTACCTACCTATGCCATCCCCAATCACCGTAACGGCCGAACAGTTCTTTGAACAAATCAACAGCTACCTGCCTGTAGAAGATAGGGCCTGTGTCAAACACGCCTTTGAGGTAGCCCGCCAGGCCCACGGCGACCAACGGCGCAGATCGGGCGAACCCTTTTTCACCCACCCTTTAACCGTCTCCTACTACCTCTCTGTTTACCACCTGGATGCCC
>CAZPEJ010000298.1:0-6596 GCA_964585465.1 uncultured Ardenticatenaceae bacterium | reverse complement strand
CATGCACATGATCATTGTGGCTGTCCTGGGGATAATGAACATAGAGCGTATCTACTTCCCAACGGGAGATATGTCGGCGCACGCGTTCCAGTGTGTCAGGCTGATAAGCCAACTGTTCACTATCCATCTCACAAAATACCATATCCTGCACACCCAACACCTGCAAACTCTCCACCTGCTCCTGCAAGCGCAAGGCAGGATCGGCCGTCCGCGCCCCATTGTTCATCACCAGCGCAAAAACCCTGTCGCCCCGATGGTGGTGGTACAAAATGGCTCCACCACACCCCAGGTCTATATCATCAGGATGCGCGCCGATAACCAAAATGTTCATCGTTTAATACCTTTCGTGAATCAGCATACCCCAGGTTCATCGCCACATCAATCACCCCCATATAGGGCAAAAACTCCCCAACATGTAGTTGAGCATAAGTGGGGTGTTTATTTTCCTGTACCAACAGCGTAATCCCTGCGGCTTCAAAACGTTTCGGATCAAGGTAACTGGCAATTGCCCCCGCCCCGGCCAGGTACGCATCGCCACCCACACGCTGCACCATTTGAATAATACGGCCGTTTTTGTCCAACGTCGGGTCAAGTTCCAGCCCAGAGGCCAATCGCACATTGGGGTCAATCCCCAACCAGCCGGTTGCCAGGCGCAAAAACTCCAGATTGAACTCCCACAGGTACAACATAAAAGGGCCATAGAGACAGTTATACATCACCGTAAGTACCCATTCGCACCACGCCGACGAACGGTATTCATGCTCCAAAATATCCAAATGCCGTTGCCGCCAGTCCCCCCCCTTATCAGAACCCAATTGCATGTCTTTGATAAACTGATCATGCCGCTCCAGCTTGACTGGCACCGTCAACCACCGCCATCCCTGGGCATTTTTCGCCCGAATCTTATTTCGATTAATGTACCAGCCCTTGCGATACTGCACATCATCCGACAGCACAAACACATCCGCCAGCTTCATCTTGGCGAAGTAACTCAACACCGGGTTGAAATGTGGCTGGTGAGAAGCAACTATTTTCATAATAAAACCTCACTTACAATCATCATACGATTGCGGAATCCTGGCCCGCACCGTCAGCCCCAAGCCCCGTTTTTTAGCCCCTTTATAAGAGATGACCTTTTCACCCCACTTCTTTTGCAGGTAACGCACCGCCGTTTGTTCCGCATGAGTAGTACGAATGTTCGCCAAACCACCCGTGTCGGCTCCGGTTCTGGCCCCGGTTTCATCGCACCAGCCATAAAAACGCATGTCCTGAAGCAACACCTTGTAATGAGCGATGGCTTGCAGGCACATATCAATATCCATCTTGAGCCGCAGGTTTTCGTCGAAGCGCAAAGTCACCGGGTCGAGGATGCCCATGCAAGCGGCCATGCCCCACCCACGCAGGCGGAAGGGGTTGAAAGCGTGCCGCTCCCATGGCGTAGGAGTTTGGGCATAACAAAACAACCCCGTCCCCATATCCCGCGCCAGGATGTAATCATGGGTGAAGATGTCTATGATCCGCCGAACATTCCTGACCTTGACCTGCGCCTGGCGCACCGTAAACAGATAAGACATCCCTGCATAATCGTCATCCAACTGCATCTGAAAAGCCTCTTGTTCTGGCCGCAGCTTGTCCAACATCACATTGCGAATTTTTGCCAGGTGGCCGTCTACCTGGTGGGGGATCAATGCCCCTGGCTGCACCCCCAGACGGGCAAAGGTGGCCGCGTAAGTATCTATCTCCGATTCGTGAACAAAGAGATTGCCAAGCGCAAAAAACGGATGTTTGACCACCCGTTCCGCCCGGCCTCTGCTAGGGATAGCCACCATAAACGACACATCCCCGTTTTGAATGATGGCTATCCCATCCTCACGTCTTTGCAGGTATTGGTACATAATTATGATGGGACAATTGCCGCATCTTCTCCTTCATCCATTGGTTGTTCCACATCTTGGTGTGACTTTAGCCATTGAACCGTTGGCCGGGATAAAACGATATTCTGCGCCTGGTGAATAGAAAAACCAAATTCCGGTCTATCCGACGGATGTATCTCAGGTAGCAATAAAAACTGGTTCCATGCATCTGCCAAAATATCTAACACTTGTTTTTCTTGTTTAGAAAGCATTATTCTTCTCTCCTAAAACTCGGCCGTAATCGGGGCAACGTCTTCCGCAAATACTCGCTCCCATCCACCACCCGCCCCAGGCCAACGCCTGAATTGAACGCACACTTGACCTTTTGCAGCCCAAAGTGGTCTTGTGCGGCCGAAAAATCCAACTCTGTCTTGAACAACAACACAATGTAATTAAACGCCTCTCCCAATACCAACGATACACCCCCTGGCGGCAACTCTGGCGGTTCTGGCAAATCGGCCGTATCCTCCCCTACTTCTATCTCGCCCCCCTCAGCCTCCATCCGTTTCTTCAATTCATCCTGCCGATGCTGCAAGATGGCTTGCAGGTTACGGCTCTTGGTAGCCACCAATGCCGCCAGTCGCTCCGTAGCCTGGCGGCGCATGTCATACATACTGCCAATCCGGTCTAGGAATAACAAGATTTTGCGCTCAGTCTCCTCATCCACCTCAATACTGAGTGTGGGCAGTTTATCCAGGTTACGGAGCAAGGCATCTTGTAGGCGCATATGCCCATCCAGCAGGCGGCGAGAGCGTTTGTTGTAGAGCAACGCCCCCGCCCAACCCACCTCAGTCAAAAAGTCCGCATAAGATTCGCGCTGCAACGAGGGGTGGTTTTTCCAGTTCAGATCATGCTCTGCAATCGTGCGCGGGTTCATCCAAACCAGTTCCATATTGTTGTCTGGAATTTCCGCCAGAATGTTTAGCTGAATTTCGGCCGTATCCCCCTCCGGCTCCGCCAACAGTGCATCAATTTCAATTAGTTCACTCATAGTCATAGAAAGAGTTGCAGGCCAAACCTGCAACTCCTAACTCAAAACTCGAAACCTGAAACTCGAAACTTCTCATTCCTCCAACATACTCATCTGCCCACCCACCTTGCCCCTGGATCTGCCGCCAAACTTCTCAGCCTGAAGTTTGGCCTTGAGTTCGGTTAGCCACCGCCGTTCCTGCTTAGCTCGGTCAATGTCCCACGCTTGTTCCAGATACTCATTGAGTCCAGCATCTGGTTCAATCTGCGCCCCTTCCTGGTAGAAGTGGTCAATATCCCGCCCCATGTCTCGCCCCCGTTTGGTATGTTTGTCCAGTGCAAAATCGGGGATGTCAAATCGCAGAGGGGACAGGTAAATCAGACTGTACAGATGATCCGCCATACGGGTTTTGGGCGATTGACACAACAAGGTAACGGCATTGATGACAGGCAAACTAAACGCCTTCTTGTGTGTTTCGCGGAAGTGCCAAAACTGCTCCCGGCAGGTTGCCACAAACATAATTGCCATTGGGTTAGCTACCCCAATATCCTCATGGGCGATCATTTCCAACCGCTTCCATAAGAAGGTGGGGTATTTGCTCTCCAACTCCTGCGCCCAAAACAATGCCTGTTGCAACAACCCACGCCGGATACACTTTTGCAAAGCACTGGCTACTTCATCCAACGGATACTCACCTGCCGTATACAATCTATTCATCGTTTGCGCCATAATCATTCTCCAAATAAGCTGTCCGACAAAATGATTGGTCATGGTTGCACTCTAAATAAGAGCGCGGTTGCAAGTCAAGATTTTCCTGCCTTGCAACCAACTCAAAACTAAAAACTCGAAACTGGCCGAGGGGCAGGTACTTGAATTTTGCGAGACTTGACCAGTTCCGCATATAACTTACCCACCACCGGCGCAACGGCCGAAAACTCTCCACTATCCATCAAGGCCAAAATGTACCGATGAATCACATCACCCGTCTTGTCGTGCCCTTTGATGACTACCTGGGGGGCCGTGTCGCTCACAGGCACATCAATCTCTGCATCAATTCCATTAGCCGCCCACTTCTGGTTTTGCACCTGATCCGCCCAGAAGTCCACCAGGCTGAACAAACTCACCTGGCTCTGCTCCTCCAAAAGCTGGTTGCGGAATCGCTCGAAGGTGTTGACCGTGATGTTGGGAGTTTGGGAAAGTAGTTTAATCGCGGCCATCTGTGCATTGATAGCCAACCCCGTCATCTTCTCGGCAAACACCACATCCAGCGTTCCCTTCCGCACCATATCCTGAATTTGTGGTGCCAGCTTGAGAAGGTTCAAACGGCGGCGAATACGGTCTATCGAAAAGCCCGTCAACTCCGCCAGCCCTTCAGCCGTATACCCAAAGTTGTCTATCCGGTTTTGGTAGCCTTCACCTTCATCTATCGGGTTCAAATCCTCGCGCCCCAGGTTCTCCATCAGCATCAGGTCAGAGGCCGTTTTGTCATCCATCTCCTTGACCTGCACCCAGGCCACAGGCAGCTTCTCCATTTGCAACACCTGGGTCATCGCCCGCCAGCGTCGCTCCCCGGCCACCAGTTCATACACCTGCAACCCTGCCAGTTTGCGGTCATGGGTATGGTAAAACGGCCGTTCCTGCACCATCTGGCACATCGGGCAAATATACTGAGGAATAGGCCGCACCAAAATAGGTTGAATAAGGCCATCCCGTTGAATCGAAGCTGCCAACTTTTGAATTTTTTCCTCATTGAACACCGTGCGGTCATTGCTAACCGCCGTTCCCCGGCGAATCTGGAAAGAAAAGATAAAGTCACTCATAGCTCACCTATTTAGAGAGTTTCGAGTTCCGACAACTCGAAACTCGAAACTCCGAGATCGAAACCTATTTCCCAACATGCACCGGCATAATCAGGTGCATTGCCGCCTCATCACCCACCGGCAAGATCATAATAGGCTCCGCGGGGCTATTCACCTTCATCTGTACATAGTCGCTGCTGTACGCCTTCAAAATCTGCGCCAGATAACGGCCGTTTACCGCAAAGCGCACATCTGGCCCGGTAACAGTAGCCGGGAAGTGACCTTGTGCATCCCCGACTGATGCCGCATTCGATTCAATCTGCAAACTGCCATCCCCCTTGATGTCCATATGCACAACGTGTACCCCCAAGTTCTCCTGCTTCGAGGCGATAACATCCGCCACCTCCGTGCGATTCAACGCCGCCTTGCGATCCACCTGGGCTATCGTTGCGGCCGATTGCGGGATGACGGGGCTGTAATCCGGGTAGTTGCCCTGGATAGAGAGCGTACCGATGTAATGCGCTCCCACTCGCCAAAACACCTGACGCTGATCCAGCTTATCCACAAACACCACCTCCACATCGGCCGATTCATCCCCTACCAACCCAAACAATTTGGTCACCGCCGTTACAGGCATGGTGGGCAAAATAACAGACCGCTCCACCGCAGACATCACCGGAATCTGCAATTGAGCCAGGCGGAAACCATCCGTTGCCGCCACCACCACCCGCCCAGCCTCAAACTTCCAGCAAGCCCCACACAGCACCAGGCGGGTCATATCCGTCGCCACAAAGGGCAAAACCTCATGCACGGCTCGTATCACCCACAAACCGGGGATGCAGGTAGTCGGGGCATCCTGGGGAAAGGCAGGGGTCATCGGGAACTCATCCGGCGCAATCGCCTTCAGGTTCGCCTCCTGGCGGACACCATCACTCTCCACATCCACCAACCATCCGTTATCCACCTCAATGTTGATTCGGGCCTCACTGGGCAAGCGGCTTACCAGCTCATGGGTAACATCAAAGGGTAGGCACACCGCCCCGCCTTGTTCCACCTGCGCCGCCACCTCAATGGATACCACGCTCTCCAGGTTAGTCGCCACCAGCGTCACCCGTCCGATGCGTGCCTCCCCACGCACCAAAAACGATTGCAAAACAGGCAACACAGAGTTGCGCCCCACAAACGGTTTGACCGCCGACAACGCCTTTTTCAAATCTGGCTGGGCTATGGAAAACTTGAGTAATTCTGACATCTGTCTCTCCTTATAAAAACTATCGGGCGGGGAAACCCGCCCTGTTGATAAACTAAAGTTGAATCACCAACGGCCGTTTGGCTCGTTCATACAACTTGTTAGCTGCATCGAAGCGATTGCGGAAGGTATGACCGGGGAACTTACTACCTTCGTACTGCCACACCTGACGGCCGTTTTTCACAAATTTGTAAACCTGCCCCACAAACTCACTCGCCGTCATCACATTAAACCGGGCCAGTTCGGTTGTCCGCACATCCGCTTTAGAGAAGAAAAATTGATTTGTCACTGTCTGCCTCCTATTTCAATTTAATTACGGCAGCGAATCGTACACACCGACCAACCTAGTCAATAGGCCGTTTAGCGCACCAGCAAATAAGTGATGTTATTTGTCTGGTTGCCACAAATTGGACACTCGAACCCCGGCCGTGTGGGGTCTTGTTGGGTTTCCACCTGCACCATCTCGCGGCATGTTCCACACCACTCCAACCCCAACTCAGCCGCATCCTGGTACGTCTCCACCAGGAAGTCTTGATCCAACAAGCTGCCAGCAAGTTGCTCCAGCAGATCCGCCCCCAATTCAATGTCCAGCCCAGGCACCACCTGCGTCACCACAAAGTTCCAAATATACGTTTTCATGGTTTCCTCCCTAAACAAAAAGAGGC
>CAZPEJ010000297.1:0-6602 GCA_964585465.1 uncultured Ardenticatenaceae bacterium | reverse complement strand
GGCCGACAATTCACCGCAAAGGCGCAAAGGTCGCAAAGAAAAGAAAAAACCTTTGCGTTCTTTGCGGTTAAATCCCAGAGAGGCTGAACAGTTACAAAACTTTGTTGTGTTGTCGTGTTTCAATGAAATTTGTCTAAATGTCGTTTTGTATCTTGACTTGTCGTTAATTTTGCGTAAAATAATCCTTGCCGACAACGAAGTTCACAAAACAGACACTTACCCCCGGCATCAATCAGAGGGAGAAACTAGATCATGCCTATTTTAATAGACTTTCAAATGATAGTTATTTTGATGCTCTTGGCAATGATGTTGGGATTGGTGATTGGGGTTAAATTAGCAACCCCCAGCCGCCGCCACGAATAGAACAAAAAAGGTGGTTTTTTGGGAACTCAGGGGGTTGACAACCAATGAAACGTGAAACGTAAAACGTAACCAGAGAAATTTCACGTTTCACGACAAACCCCACAAAATCCGAAAGACCGAAAAAGGTTTGTCGTTCTGCTGATGAAAGCCTGGCGAATTAATTCGCGGCTACACCAGGCAAAGATTGCCTGAGCGGTCTGGCAACCAGCCGACGAAGGTCGGCTTTGTTCTGGATAGCAGTTTTAACCGCCAGGTTTATTGAAGTGGGAACTACGAACCGGTGTGATGGAGGATGGCTTTTGCCACTTCCTGGAGTGAGAGGTTATTTTGTCGGGCGCGTTGTTGCATAACGCGGTACGCTTCTTCTTCTGTCAACCCTGTAGCCATCAATTTGCCTTTGGCCCGGTCTAACAGTTTGCGGGTTTCTAATGATTCTTCCAATTGGGCGGTGCGTTCTATTAAAAGCTGGCTTTCTTCAAACCGTTTGCGGGCAATAGCGATGGCGGCGGTTAGATCGGCCGTTTTGACGGGTTTTGTCAGGTAGCCTTGAATGGGTAAATCGGTGGCTTTATCAATCAGGTCTTGTTCGCTGTAGGCGGTGAGGAGCAAAATGGGGAGTGGGTAGACCCGCTGTAAGGTTTTGGCCGCTTGCAACCCATCGGTGAAGGGCATTTTGATGTCCAGAATTGCCAGGTCGGGGTGATGGCGACGGGCCATTTCAACCGTTTCACGCCCATTAACGGCCGTTAACACCTCATGCCCCATCTCCTGCAACATGGCTTTTAAGCCCATCCGAATGATGGACTCGTCATCCGCCACCAAGATTAACACACCATTCTCCCTGGCTCCTACTCCATCTCAAACTTGCGATACTGTTCGGCCGTTTCCACCACTTCTAACGGCGATTGAAACGGCCGTCTTTGCCCCCGCACCACCCCACAAGCCAGCCGCATCAACGGTGTAGAACGGCCGTCTGGCAACGTTATTTTACCAGACCTGGCATCAGCCGCCGCATATAACCGCCTGGTTTGTTGTTGGAACTGCTGTCGGATTTCACTCACCAGGTGAGGAGCTTCCTGGCTCAAGGTGACAATCAAAAAATCCCCTCCCCCCATATACCCCACAAAATCGTAAAAAGTACCCCTGGAAGCCACCACATCTTGCAAAAGATAACCCGTTGTCCGCAACAAATCGTTTGCCTGAATAAACCCGTACACCTCGCGGAACTCCTCCAGGTAGGTGATGCCCGCCAAAACGATGCTCCAATGATTCCCTGGCAATACCCGTTGGATGGCACTTTCTACGGCCAGCCACCCCGGTAACCCCGTTACTGGATCCGCCGAGGCAGGTTGAACTGGTAGGCTGTTTTTAATGATGAGTTTAACTTCTTCGATGTCAAACGGTTTGGTGATGTAATCGTCTGCCCCCAACTCCAGTGCAGCTAACCGGTGGGTATTGGGTGCGTCTTTATACCCCATAAAAATAGTAGGGACATGTTGCATCTGTTTCAGGGTGAGCAACATTTTGTATAGCTCCAGCCCATCCATATCGGGCAGGGTAGCATCTAACAACACCAGGTGAGGGGGTTTGCCGTTAAATCTAGCCAGGGCATGACGGCCGTTTCCAGCCAGTTCAATGGTGTAATTGTCAGCCAGTGAACGATGTAACATATCGGAAATGGCTGTGTCGTCTGCAATGACCAGGATGCGCGTCTGTTTCAAACGCTCTTTTTCGCCGCGAATCCTCTGTACTACTGATGTCATTCCTTCTTATGACTCCTTTTCAACCGAGCGAGGCATCCGAACGGTAATTTCTGTTCCACCCGACGCAGAACGATTAAACTTCAAACGGCCGTTCAAGTCTTCTTTGACTAATGTTTCGGCAATCTCCAACCCTAACCCGGATTTATGTTCAACCGGTAAACCAATACCATCATCCCGCACCAACACAATCAGCTCTTCTGCCGAACGTCCTAAGGAAATTTCAATATACCCACTTGATTTACCGGCAAAAGCATGTTCCAACGCATTTTGCACCAACTCGTTTACAACCAGGGTTAAGGCAGTTGCTGCCCGGCTGGGCAGTTGGACAGGTTCGCCCAACACTGTCAGGGTAATGGTTTGATGGGGGAAGGTCATGGTTTCGGCCGTTTCCCGCACAATCCGTTGCAACACATCCTTCACATCCACCAACCGAAACCCCCGTTCCGATAACACCTCATGCACAGTGGCAATACTATTGATGCGATGGATATTGGTTTCCAACACCTGGCGTGTGTCCAGTCGCGGGGCATCAGGAATCTGCAACTGCATTAACATCGCAACAGTTTGTAAATTGTTCTTAATCCGATGGTGCATTTCCCGCACCACCGCCGCGTTTGTTACCAGTCGGGCGTTTTCAATTGCCAGGGCTGTCTGGTTTGCCAGTGTGGTAAAGAGCGTTTTTTCGCCCTCGCTAAACTCTCGAATTTCGGCCGTATAACAGTTAAACACCCCAATCACCCGTTCGCGCACCGTCAAAGGCACTGCCAGCAGGGAGACCAGCCCCTCCGAACGGGCCAAATCGGCACTGGTATAACGAAAATCCACCCGCACATCTGACACATAAACGGCCGTTCCCATTGCCGCCACCCATCCTGTAATGCCCTCACCCAACACCAACGGCGGCCGATCCCGGTACGAAGGGGTGGAACGTTTAGCCGAACGCAGCACCAAATGAGTATTGTCTTCATCCAACAAAAAAATGGAACATAGGGCTGCATTCATTGTCTTGGCAGCCATTTCCGTCACCACATCCAAAATATCATCCAGGTATTGTGGCGAAGTCATCACCTCGCTCAACGCTGCCAGTGCCCGCAACTCCTCAATTTGCCGCTTCTGTTGGTCATACAACTGCGCCTTTGCCAATGCCCCGGCCGCCAGATCCGCAATCAACGACAACACCGTCACCTCATCTTCGCTAAACGAGTGGGGGTTAGTGGTTTGAACATTCAAGGCTCCAATCGGCCGATTTTCAATCACCAATGGCACCGCCAACAAGGAACGAAAATTCATCTCCTCCGCTTCCACCACCCACTTAAAATGGGGGTCGTGTTGTGCCTCTGCGGCGTACACCGGCTCATTGCGCTGCACCGCATATCCGGTCATCCCTTCCCCCACCTGCAAAGTAGCCCGCCCCAACGCCCGTTTGGCTAACCCGGTAGTCGCTCGCAGGCGTAAAATCTGCCCATCTGGATCAAGCAGGTAAATGGTGCAGGAGTTGACGTGCATCACCTCGGTGGTTTTTCGCACAATCAAATCCAACGTAGTGTCTAAGTCCCAGGCAGAGCTAAGGGCACGGGCAATTTCCCGCAAAGCCACAAACGCCTGGGGACGGGTGGAAACAGTTGTTGTTGACATAGGGGCAAGTTTAATGTAATCCCATTACCATTGCGAACAAAACGGCCGATATAACAACGGCCGATATGGCAACGGCCGATATAGCAACGGCCGATATAGCAACGGCCGTAAACGGCCGTGCTATAAACAACGCTGGCTAAAGCCAGCTACCCCCCAAAAAGCCCCGTTCACGGGGCGTTATTCCGTAGCACGGCGGCTTTAGCCCCGTGCGTTGAAAGGCAACCAACCGCCAACAAAACGGCCGATATGGCGACGGCCGATACGACAACGACCGTAAACGGCCGTGCTATAAACGACGCTGGCTTTAGCCAGCTACCCCCCCAAAAGCCCCGTTCACGGGGCGTTGTTCCGTAGCACGGCGGCTTTAGCCCCGTGCGTTGGGGGCAGCTTAAACAAAAAAGCCCCTGGTTGACCAGGGGCTTTTCCTTTAATAATTGAGGTATTGCCGTAGATGTCCGGCAAAATTGGGATGGCGTAGCTTTCGTAACGCCTCTTTTTCCAGCTGGCGAATCCGCTCGCGGGAAAGGCCAAACATCTCGCCTACTTCTTTTAAGGTGCGAGATTCTCCATCTTGCAGGCCATAACGCAACCGCAAAATACGCGCTTCGCGGGGGGTCAACTGATCCAAAATCTCCCCCAACTCTTCGGTAAGCATCTTTTGGGCCACTGTTTCGGCCGGGGCGGGGGCTTCAATATCTTCAATAAAGTCTCCCAACTCAGCGTCCGACTCATCTCCAACAGGACGTTCCAGATGAACAGGCTGACGGCTAGTGCGAAGCATCCAGCGCACCCGGTCGGCAGGGAGTTCCATATTTTCAGCAATTTCTTCCGCCGTTGGCTGACGGCCGTATTCCTGCTCCAACTCTTGCGCCACCTGATACAACTTGCTAATCCGCCCACCCAGGTGTGCCGGGATACGAATCGTGCGACCGTGATTGGCTAAAGCGCGGGTAACTGCCTGGCGAATCCACCAGGTAGCATAGGTACTAAAGCGGTTACCCCGGCGGTAATCATATTTTTCCACCGCCTTCATCAACCCCACATTCCCTTCTTGAATCAAATCCAGGAATTGTAAACCACGTCCGCGATACTTTTTGGCAATACTGACCACCAGACGGGTATTGGCGCGAATAAGGTGAGCGCGAGCCGCTTCACCAATCTCTTTAACCCGTTCTAATTGGTCAATATCATCCCAACTCACTGTTTGAGTGCCCCGTAATGCTCGAATTGCGTCTCTGCCAGACTCAATCTCTTTCGCCAGTTGCACTTCCTCATCGGCCGTTAACAACTGCTGTTGTCCCATTTCCCGGAAATAGAGACCCACAGAGTCATCAATTGGAACATTACTTAAATCAAATAAAGGGGCAGCATGGGGGGAATCTTCTCCATAATCGGAGAAATCATACTCTGCTTCCTCATCCAGCAGTTCCATATCTTCACCGCCGGACTCCATTATTTTATTGGCTTCTTCCTCATTATCATAAATGGGAACACCACTTGCCTGAGACTCTTCCATGATGGCTTCTAATAAAGCCAAATTGTTTTCTATCTCTGGTAATGCTTTCAGGATTTGATCATAGGTCAGATACCCTTGTTCAATACCGTCGTTCAGCAATGCGCTCACCACTTCCATT
This sequence comes from uncultured Ardenticatenaceae bacterium, assembly GCA_964585465.1. Lineage (GTDB taxonomy): Bacteria > Chloroflexota > Anaerolineae > Promineifilales > Promineifilaceae > CAZPEJ01. Next base: position 1,207 of record CAZPEJ010000297.1, on the reverse strand, counting down.
TCTTCAAATGGATTTGTCAGGTCGCTCATCAAAAAAACACCCTCTTCTTTCTATCGGTTTGCTTGTTAGGTACTTGCGAGGTTTCGACTCACACCCGTTTTTCTTCCTCTTTCCTGCAACGAAGGGCAGTCTAGCATATTCGTTAAATAAAAGTCAAGTAGGTAACAGGGCTTGAGAAGGCTACTTTACAAAGCTGCCGCGGGGATGCGGCAAGGTGAGTTTTATATTTTACGCAACAGAGCAAAAGGTTCTGCGTACAGGAAGTGTAATTTGTGATAACGGAGCGGTGTATGACCCAAGAACAAGAACCTATCAAAATTGTTATTGAAGATGAACCAACTTATCGCCCAGAACGGCCGAATTCTGACATCACCACAGCGGCTGGGCAGGTAGGGCAGGCTCTCCAGCACACGGCCAAACAAGCGTGGGAGAGCGAAACCCGCAAAAAAGTGACCCACGAGGTACAAAAAGGGGTAACGGCCGTTTCCCACAAAGGGTATGAACTGGTGCGGGATAAAGTGGTGAAAACGGCCGAACAACAAACCCGTGAACAAGCCACCGCCCTGCAAAACCGCCTGCGCCAAACCGACTGGAAAAAAGAAGCCAAAGCTGGAGCCGCCAAAGGGTTAAAGTGGTTAAGCAGCAAACTAACCCAACTGGCGAATAAGTTGTCAGTAAACAGTGAACAGTAAACAGTCACTCTCCACTGTCCACTGTCCACTGTTCACTGTTCACTGTTCACTGTTCACTATTCACTGTTCCCTCTCCCCTGTTCCCTCTCCCCTCAACTTAACTCATACAACTCCACCAACACCCCCCCCGTTCCTTTTGGGTGAATAAAGGCATATTTTCGGCCGTCCAACCCAACCGTTGGTTTGTCGTTGATCAGCGGCACATTCAAGGTTTTTAGTTGTGTCAGGGTGGCTTCAATATCATCTACCTCAAAACAGATGTGGTGAATCCCAGGCCCCCGTTTTTCCAGGTAACGCGCCACGCCACTTGCCGGGTCAACGGGCTGTAGCAACTCAATGCTACTCTCGCCTACCGGAATAAATGCCACATCCACCCCTTGTTCTGGTACAGATTCCACATGTTTCAGCGATAACCCCAACGCATTAACCCAAAACCCCATTCCTTCTTCTAATTGGGGCACTACTATGGCAATATGATTGATCTTTTTGATCATCTGGTTTCTCCTTGGGGAGCT
>CAZPEJ010000296.1:0-6615 GCA_964585465.1 uncultured Ardenticatenaceae bacterium | reverse complement strand
AGAAAAAGAGCAACACTGGTCAAGGTTAAGCGCAAGAAATGTTCAGTAATGGCAGTGGGAATAGCCACTCCGGCAAAAAACAGCCGCTCAATCCCCTCACTAGCCAGAGCTTTAGCTAATTCTTGGTCAGCCTCATCGCTCAAGTCAATACCAGAAGGGTCACCAAACGGGAAGTAAGTAGTCTCAAATTCGACCGGGAACTCGCTACTATCCAGTTCATTGATGTTCCCTACCAACATAAAGGCGCACACCAAATCAAAGCTACCAACGGCCGTATCACTATTAATATCGGGAATAGCTGCGGGCAGGCCGGTATCTGTCCCATTCATATCTGTTGAAAAAATATCACCCGTAGCCCCATCTAACAGGGTTGGGTCTATTCCAGCGTTCAAGGAAACCCGTAAATCCTCTAACATATCCACAAACAAAAGCGGCGTAGAAAAGAAGACGAGCGCGATAAAACCGTAGGTCAGCAATTTGGAAGGGTCTACCCAACGGCCGGTGGGGACAACGTTGTTGAGCAAATACCACACCCCCAGGGTAGTGAGGGCTAAAATGAACACCCCTCCCAATGGGGCAGAGAGGGCGTTCACAACCAGCTCGACAAAATACCCTACATTGTCATGAATCCAGATGTTGACGCTCTCGGCGATGACTGCAATAGACAGCACTGCCCGATCTACCGCCCATAAAATTTGGGCTAATGTGTATTGCAAGAAGTAAATCGCTTCAGCAAAGTAACGGCCGGGATCAAGCATCTTGGTTCTCCTGATAAGCCGATGGGAGGGGTGATCGTGAGTTTTGAGAGTCAACCGGTGAGTGAATAGGGCGGTTCGGCCCTTTTCGTTTGTGAAACCAGATGTGTAACCCGCCACCTAGAAGAATGCCAGACAGCACAAAGGATAAGGTGGGCCAGGGTGAAGGTTGAGCAGATTCGGCCGTTTTTAATGGATGATTCGTGGCTGTTGCTGTTGGATTTGTTATGGCTACACCTACCTGTGATAAGGCTGGAGTAGGTACTGCTCCTCCTTGCAAAGCTAACAACGAAGGAATGATGGGGGAAGGGACAGGCAAGTCTGGGGAGGCATCAAAATAAACGTGATCATCGTTGTGAAACGTGAAATGGTAGGTAACGTCCGCTTCACCAACCGTTAGCCCAAACCCGCGTAAACCTCCCTCGGCCAAGGCCAGCGCAGAAACCTTGTCTAATGGGTGGCTGAACACCACCTGGTATAACCCACGCCCTACATACCAGGTACAGATGCCATTTGTGTCTGTTGTACAGGTGGGCAAGATGGGTTCTTCCTCTGGCAAACGTTCCAGGGTTACGGTTTCGCCAGAAACGGCCGTTCCAGTGTAATCCCTCACTTTTATTTGCAATGGGGTGTTTTGTGCCAGAGCAACATCTTGTTGCACACTCCACCAACCGAACAAAACCCACATCAAGACTACCCGGTAGTTTTGTATCATCCTGACTATTCCCCTCATTGGTTCACCAATCCCCATGTTTTCGGCCGTATCCGTTGCGGGAGCTGGTGATATGTCTTACCCACCGGCTCCGCCGGGGGCGAAACAAAATGATGAAAATCGCAACCAATAAAAACAACAACACAACTTCAACCATCAACCAATCTTTCCCCTCTGGGTTGAACTCTGCTCAATCTCCAATTCAACCCTGCGCCACTGCTGGTGCCAGGCGATTAACCCGGCCAGGCCGCCACCTGTTTCATTGCTAAAGGAGTACCAGCCCCGGCCGTCAGATGTGATGAGCAATCCACCATGCCCCAACAGGCGAATATCGCCATTACGCTCTCGGTACTCCTTGCCGCCAATATAAAGACGGGCATACTCCAGGCAGTTGGTTATGCCATCCAGTTGGGGTAGATGATGTTTCGGCCGTTTCGCGGGCCAGGCAGGTAGGGGTGTAGGCCTCTGATCAAAGCTACTGGAGAGAGCTATCATCACCTGGTAGGTTTCTTCTGTAAGGGTGGGGATGTCTGCGTAACAGGCATTGGTAAAAAATCGGTACCTTTTCCCACTGGGGTGCAGGCTGCCAGCAGTGACAATTTGTTTGCCCGGGCCGATGGTTTCAATGAATCTGTGCAGGCGCAAACGGCCGTCTTCAGTTCCATATCGTCCAGCTATCGTAACCCCGGCCTTCTCGGTTATGGTGAAAAAGTAGGCATGATAGCCGCGTGCGCTGCACACAATGACCAACCGTTGGGACAAGAGCTGTTCGGTTTGTTCCAGCCAGGTGGGGAAAACACGAGGAGATTCTTCATCAAAGTCAAAAACCAGCAGGAATCGGCCGTTTGGTTGCTGCCCACACCGAATGCCCAGGTTATTCCGTGCAGGCCATTGTGCAACCTGTTGAGGGGTGTAAACGGCTGTGCGCCATCTTTTTAGGATCGGCCGTTTCAAATCCTCCCTTTTATTCCCAAGAAGAACCGGATAAAAACCTGACTGCAAAAGTTTTAAAGCTTTTTCATTCATAGGAATCTCGCTTTTTATGGATTAGGCCCTGGGCCAGCCCACAATGCCGGGTCTACTAGATTGCCACCCTGGTAAACAATCCAATGCAGGTGTGAACCCGTTGAGCAACCTGTACTCCCCATCTCGGCCACCAGTTGTCCAGCAGTTACGGGGCCAGAGGTGAGAAGGAAATCACTCAGATGGCCGAAGTAGTGGAGTGTATTCCCATCACCCACCCTCTGATAATTCCCCAACCCTTTATGGGGCGGCTGCGAACCTGGAATATCTGAACAGTCTGGGCCAGTATTGTTAGGGCCAGCGTAAAACATGGTGCCATCAACCGGAGACCAAATAACTGTTCCCTGGCTGTTGGCAATGTCTACCCCATTATGAAACCAGGGCAGGTCTGGCGGACAACCAAAACCAGCCCCGTCAATGCCTGTATAGAGATCATCACAACCAAAACCACGAGTAATCGTGCCGGTTGTAGGCCACAGTCCAGAGCCGCCTGGCTGGCCTCCTTGATTCCCGCCACCCTGCGTGCCAATATCATCCAACAGCACAGAGGTGGGGGGCGGCGGCTGGTAGGCATCTGTCAAAGGGCCTAACGGATCGTTTTGCAAATAAAACCAGACAGGCAAACCACCCTCTACCGGGCGTTCCCAATCCGTGATGAGGCCAACCTCGTTGACAGTACCGTTGGGCAAAACAAAACCCAGCACAAACTCCCGTTCTGTGCCAGGTGCAAGTGGAGTCAGTTGTTGGGTTTCATAACCCGGCAACCCGCGGGCAATGAGTGGCTCGTTTTGTGTCACCCATCGCGCAACAATGGCATCTTCCGTGTTGGCAGTCACGCGGCGGATAAAAAAGAGATCGGAGGCAGGCACAATCGCTTCTACGTCCGTGTAATTTTTCACTAACAGGGTCAAGTAATGATATGTAGCAGCTTCGTCGTGAGGGCTGGGTTGGGTTTCGTGGTTGATGAGGCGAAAAACCAGGCTGTTTGGGCTGCCAATGTATACATCACTATGCAAATAAAACGTGCCGACCCGGTAGTAGGGGGTTTCTAGTGGGGTCGGGGTAGTAAAACCTATCATGGGCAACGACGGGGTAGTTGTCCAGGGCGGAACGGGTGTTTCGGTAATCCAGAGCGGGGTGGTCGTGACCCAGTAAGGCGTGGCGATAAAACCGGGTGGGGTAGCGGTTTCAGGCGGAGGGAAAGGGGTTGCCGTAACTGTTGTCCACTCTGGGGTGGTGGTGATGGGATTGGGGATAGGTGTGTCTGGATAAACTGGGGTAGACATGCCCAGAAAAATGGTGACAGTAGGAATCGGTGTGGCGGTCTGCGCGGCCCAATAGGCCACTCCATTTAAGGAGGTGGGGTTTTCTACAGAACCAATTACCCCACAAGCCAAAGTGGATAGAGTCAGTCCCGTTATGAACACCAGGAAGTTGGAAAACGGCCGTTTCATGGCCCCACCTCCTGGGTTTGCAAAAAGGGTAAGAAGGTCTGCCAGCGCAGATAGAGATAATGGGTAGCCCAAAACAGGGAAAAAGCCGGGTCAGCCGAGGTGCTGGCGGCAACGGCCGTATTGATAATGGTTTCTGGTACTTGCCCGGTAACAACTGCCCGGTAGGTGAAGGTGTGGGTGAAATTGTTGAGCGAGTTAAAGAAAAACGGCCGTATTTGTAAGCTAAACTCAGTGGCAGGAGGAAAACCCTGGGGTGGGTGAACATCTCCGCAGCAAGGGGCATAGGCGTAAGTGGTACCACGCAAACCCAGCGTATCTTCAACCCCAATGGTGTACCCCAGCGCGATTAACTGGTTGGGGTCAGAGATATTGTCATAGAGGTAAAAGATATGCCCATCCAATCCCCCTACCCCATCCAAGACCAAAACCATCGCGTGGCGGGTTGTTAGGTTAAGTGACTGGGCGTGCGGAGCGTCTTGCCACTGGGCATAAAAAACATCATGCCCTTCTATCAGACCGGAAAGAATTGCTGCGTGCCAACGGCCGTTGTGAGTCATATCTGCGTCGTACCATAAACTGGCCAGGAGGAAACCAGGCGGAGCAGCACTTGGTAGCCACTGGTTGTGGTTAGAAACGGCCGAACCACCCCCCAAAGCCACGCCGTTAGGCGAAAGGGTAATCTGGCTCAAACTTTGACCATACCAGGTAAAACGAAATCCGTTGATGCCCAAATTAAAGGTGAGCGTTACCTCATCGCAGCCTACCCCGCTAGAAACGAAGTCATCACACAAGTTGACCGCACCAAAATCAGCTAGATCGAGGTAAGGCAAGGTAGGAGTCAATGGCTCGATGAGATAATCCAGGTTGCCGGGGGCCACGTCGCCCTGCCAGGTCAGGGTGTGGTTGGTGGGATCATAGGTCATGTCAACGGCCGAATCTGTCACATATGCTAACCCGCCAGGCAGTGTATCAGTCAAACGATAGGTGTGGGTGATACTTTCGGTATTCGAGAGCGTGAGGGTGTACTGCACTTCGCTGCCGGGGGCAGCATAGACCGAGGCTATTTTCGAGAGTGGGGAGAGGGGTAAATTATGGGGTGTCGTTGGAATCTGAGCCGGTTGATACCCCATCACCCGAACATCATAAACGGGTAATTTTTCGGTATAACCTTGCGCGCTGGCAGAAGGGTTCAAACGGATAATTGACTGCCCGTTTACAGAGAGCAACGGTGTGAAAATTGCGATAGGGATTATGAGTAGCCCATAAAAAATGATAGTCCGCCAGGCTTGTCGGCTCATCTTGTTCTCCTTTAGCGCAAAACCAGTAAAGTGGCATAAACATCTTTGTGGATGTAGTCAGTTTGCAGGGAATCCCACACCAGCAGGGCGCGGTCAGCATTAAACGGATCGGAAGCCACCCGTAAACGATAGCTAGGGCGCACCACATCGCGGGGCAATAGAGGTAGACCAGGGGAGTCGGTGCAATTGGTTGTGCCGAGGTCGCATTGGGCAGCGTAGGGACGGCCGAATCGTAAAAAGGTGGTAGCAGGAGGCGGATCGCCTGTCTGGTAGATGTAAAAGAAGGTAACAGAGGGAATTTCGGTGGCAGTGGACAATACCGGATACACATCGGGCTGAATTGATCCAGTGATACCACTGCTCAAGTTTTGATTGGTGAGGATAGTTTCGGGCGCAAACCAGCTGGCACCTCCATCGTTTGACCAGGCTGCATACACCCTGTACTCATCACGGCCGTTTGTGGGGCTATTGCCACTATCTTCGTAATAAGCTGTCCATCCGTTGGGAACCAGCAGGGTACTTTGAGAATTGAACTCTTCTTCAAAGTCGCCATTGATCAACAGGCCATTTTGAACGGTAATGGAATCCCAAACGGCCGTACTGGGCACATGGGGGGTGTTTTGGGTGGCACGTAAAAAGAGGGTGGCTGTCTCCCCTATAGCCGGAGCCGCGACAGAAAGAGGGGTGAAATTTTCGGGGGAGGCGGGAATAGACCAGATAACGGTAGGACTGTTGGGGTTATCTCCGCCATTGGCATCCAGGCCAATTTGTAGGCTGAGGGTATTGGGGTCAGTTGTTTCTGCCAACCCCCAGGCTTCTATGGCGATAGTGCCGTCTGCATCGGGAACCAGAAAAGTTTGTTGCAAACCGGCGGCAAAGGGGGAATCTGTCGAACCCCACAGGGCAGCATTTAACCCGGTATGGAGGTAAACAGCATTGGCGATCTGGTCAGGGTATAGCGGGTTTGCCGGGGCATAAAAGGGTTGGATATAAAGAGGAAGGGGCGGGGCAAAATTCGGCCGTTTTGTTACCCAGGTCGCGTACACCCAGGCCTCTTCCGGGTTAATTGCCAGATAATCAAACCCACTGGTACCCATTAGCTCTTCGCCAGGTGGAAATGGAAACGCGGCCATCGGTTCCCACAGGTTAAACCAGGAAAGGTAACGAAACAGGCGTAGCTCCCCGTTATAAGATGCCGCTAGAAGAATGCCAAACCAGTAAGTGTTGGTTGGGATGCCAAACAAAACCACTTCCTGTTCGTTGTAGAAGGGAAAAACGGCTGGATTTGTCCCATAGGCGACAAACTGGATAAACCACTCGGTACCGGAGAGGTGTTTGGCCTTAAAAATGCTGCCTTCTTGCTCATACAATAC
>CAZPEJ010000295.1:0-6640 GCA_964585465.1 uncultured Ardenticatenaceae bacterium | reverse complement strand
TGCCACCGACATCATTGGCGGCACCAACTTGTTGATGCGCTAACGGACCCAGGCCTTATTGCGTCTGCTGGTCACATCAGACAGCAGCGGAACCCTCTTGTTTGCTCTCCTGCTAAGTTGGCAGGTTGTCACACCGATTTTCTTGTTGTAACCCATTAGATTGGTGTGTTTTTTGTCTCTCTATTCAATTGGAAAGGTGCGAAATATAGGCTAAGTAAGGGTGAAGCGTATCAACCGTTGGGTGCAGCCGAATATGAACAACAATTCAAGGAACGGCAAATTCAGTTCTTGAAACGAAAAGTTGCCAAATTGGGACTGCAAGTTGTTCCAACCTGATTGTTGTTTCTGAGGAAAACTTGGTTTCGACATAAAAAACGGCCGTTTCCCCCAAACGGCCGTTTTTCATTTCTCTCTCTTTGCGCCAGCGCAAAGACAAACCCGGTTGTTTCCGCCAAACTAATCCCAACTCTACTTAAATCACGTAAGTTATCAAACTTGCGCTTCCCTATTTCCAAGAAGGAGGAAATATATCATGAAACGGTTACTTTTTGTTTTATGCCTGATGCTGGCTCTAGCCCTGATAGGGTGCAACGATGAAGGAGAAGGGAGTGATACCCAACCAACGGCCGATTCTGCCACAGGTCTCCCCGCCGATGCTGCCGCCCTGGCCAGCGAACGCGGCCTCACCCCCGACGACATTTACGCCGCTCTCAAAACCTACATGCCCACCGGCCAACTCGACCCCTACATTATGTTCTCTTCAGGAGGGCAATCCGGGCAAGTATTGGTCATCGGTGTGCCATCCATGCGTATTTTGAAGGTAATTGGGGTTTTCACCCCCGAATCCTGGCAAGGGTACGGTTTTGGTGGCTCCAGCGACGAAGTGTTGCGCGGTGGGTTTGTGGACGAAGAACACCCCCTCTTTTGGGGCGACACCCATCACCCCGCCCTCTCCGAAACCAACGGCGAATATAACGGCGACTTCTTGTTCATCAACGACAAGGCCAATGCCCGCCTGGCTGTGATTGACCTGCGCGATTTTGAAACCAAACAACTGATCAAAAACCCCAACGCCATCAACGATCACGGTGGCGCATTTGTCACCCCCAACACCGAATACGTGGTGGAAGGGCCACAATACGCTGCCCCCATCGGTTGGGAATATGCCTCATTAGACGATTATCAAGCGGAATATCGTGGTCTCATCACCTTCTGGTCATTTGATAAAACGACCGGACGGGTAGATGAATCTAAATCTTTCCAGATCGAACTACCCCCCTACTGGCAAGACCTGTGCGATGCGGGTAAAGGTGTGAGCGAGGGTTGGGTGTTCTGCAACTCCTTCAACACCGAAATGGCGACCGGTGGGATAGAAGAAGGCAACCCGCCTTTTGAAGCAGGCACCACCCAAAATGACACCGACTATTTGCACATCTTCAACTGGAAGAAGGCTGAAGAAGTATTCAACGCTGGCAAGGTGGAAATGATTAACGGCATGGCTGTCATTCGGCTGCAAACCGCCATTGACGAGAACATCCTCTACTTCACCCCCGAACCGAAAAGCCCGCACGGAGCCGATGTGACCCCTGGCGGTGAATATGTGGTGGTGGGCGGTAAACTTGACCCGCATGTGACCATTTACTCCTTTGAGAAAATCATGGCTGCTATTGAAGCGGGTGGGTTGGATACGGATGTGTACGGGGTGCCAGTGATCCCGTTGGATGCTACGATGGAAGCCCAGGTGGAGCTGGGGCTTGGCCCGTTGCACACCGTTTTTGATGACAAGGGGTATGCGTATACGTCGCTGTTCCTGGATTCGGCCGTTGCCCGGTGGACACTGGGTGGCCCCTATGACGATAAAAACCCCGAAGATGGTTGGACATTGGTACAAAAACTGCCCGTCCATTACAACATTGGTCACATTGCCGCCGCCGAGGGTGACACCGCCACCCCAGATGGACAATTTGTGGTAGCCCTGAACAAGTGGAGTATTGACCGCTTTGCCAATGTGGGGCCGCTGCTGCCGCAAAACTTCCAACTGGTAGACATTGCTCCAACAGGCGACCAGATGCAACTGCTCTACGACATGCCCATTGGTATGGCTGAACCACACTATGTACAAATTATTAGTGCGGACAAACTGCACGCCTTTGAGGTGTACCCCGAAATCGGCTGGAACCCGGAGACGATGAGTGTAGACCCCACTGCCATTACCACCCCAGAAGAAGCCAGAGTAGAACGGAATGGCGACACGGTGGAAATCTGGATGAGTGTCGTGCGCTCCCACTTTACACCTGAACGAGTGGAAATTAAGGAAGGCGACCATGTGATCTGGCATTTGACCAGCCTGGAACGCACCCGCGACGCAACACATGGTTTTGCCCTCTCTGGTTACAACATTAACCTGAGCCTGGAACCAGGGGAAACCCAGACAATTGAGTTTGATGCGACCCAATCTGGGACATTTACCTACTACTGCACTGAGTTCTGCTCGGCCCTGCATCTGGAGATGTTGGGGTACTTCCTGGTGGAACCAAACCAGTAAGGCGTAAAACGTGAACCGTGAACCGTGAAACACCATCACGTTTCACGGTTCATGGTTGAGGTGTCTTATGTTCGAGTCTGATGTGAAAGTGGTGTTGCCGGATGGCAGTACCCGACGTTTGATAGAGTATTTGCTGCCTAGTGCGTTGATGATGTTGGCGGCTTTGCTTCTGATGACTTCTATGTTTTTGCCGTATTGGAGCATGAAGATGGAAGCCCCGCAATACCCGGATGGTTTGTTTGTGAATGTGTATGTGAACCGGCTAGAAGGGGATATGCGAGAAATTGATGCGCTGAACCATTACCTGGGGATGCCGACGCTGGATGAAGGCGGCCGTTTTGAGCGTTCTATCTCTTTAATTTCTATTGTGGTACTGGGGCTGCTGCTGATGGCGGGGGTGTTTGTGCATAATCAGTGGGCGGGCATCTTGGCGATTCCAGCCCTGGCCTTTCCGTTGGTTTTTGTGGCCGATTTGTGGTGGATTTTGTACAGCTACGGCCATAGCATTGACCCTAATTCAGCATTGGGTGCGGCAATTGAGCCGTTTACGCCGCCAATTTTGGGGCGGGGAACAATTGCCCAGTTTGCTACGATAGCCCAGTTTGAAATTGGTTTTTACCTGGCGATTGTGGCGGTGGGTGTGGTGTTGGTGGGGTTGTGGTTCCATCGGGCGGCGTATAAGCCGGTGGTGGATGCACGAAAACGAACGGCCGTTGCTTAGGATTTACCATGAAAAAGTACTCAGTACACAGTACGCAGTACACAGTGGGGAAATACCTGGCCCTGGTGATTTGTTTGGCAGGGCTGATGGGGCTGGAAACGGCCGTTTCTGCCCAACAAACTGCATCTTCCCATTGGGTGGTGTCACCTGATGGCCCATACACCAGCATTACCGATGTTTTGGTGGATGCCCAACCCGGTGACACCATTGAAGTACACGGTGGGACGTATCCCGCGCTGGTGATAGAAAAAACAGTCAACCTGGTAGGCATAGGCTGGCCGGTGATTGATGGGCAAGGTGAAGGGGCGGTGGTGGTGATTGCCGCGCCGGATGTGCAGTTTAGCGGTTTTCTGGTGCGCGGCAGTGGCAACGAACCCGACCGCAACCACGCGGGTATTACGGTGGTGGCTCCCAGAGCTATGGTTACGGGAAATCGGCTGGAGGATGTGTTGTTTGGGGTGTATGTGGCCGAAGGGGAGGACACGGTGGTGCGGGGGAATGATATTACCAGCAAGGCGGAATATGAAACCGGCCGGAAGGGGGACGGGATTCGCCTCTGGTATAGCCCTCGTGTCATCGTGGAACAAAATATCATTCACGACACCCGCGACATCGTGGTGTGGTATTCGCCGGATGTGGTGATTCGGGAGAATGTGGTGCAAAACGGCCGTTATGGGGTTCACCTGATGTATTGCGACGATGCCACCATCACCCAAAACCGCCTGATCAACAACTCGGTGGGGGCTTATGCGATGTACTCCAACAATGTCATCATCAGCGATAACCTGATTAGCGGGCAGCGTGGCCCTAGTGGGTTTGCCCTGGGGTTTAAGGATGTGGACAACGTATTGGTGACAAACAATGTGCTGGTTGACAACAGTGGCGGCATCTCTCTGGATGGCACACCCTTTAGTCCCCAGGGATTCGGCCGTTTTGAGGCCAACCTCATTGCTTTTAACGATGTGGGGGTGGCGTTGCAACCTGCCGTGAAAGGCAACATCTTTAGCGGCAACACCTTTTGGGAAAACGTGGCACAAATGACCACACAAGGGGGTGGTACTCCAGGAGTAAACCAGTGGCAGGGCAATTTTTGGAGCGATTACACCGGTTTTGATGCGGATGGGGATGGATTTGGGGATATGCCTTATCAATCCGAACGTTTTTTTGAAAGTTTAACCGACCAGGAGCCTCGTTTGCGGATGCTGGCCTATAGCCCGGCTGCCCAAACTCTGGAATTTGCTGCTGAATCTTTCCCGATTATCCGCCCCCAACCTAAATTAACCGATTCGGCCCCTATGATGAGGGCAGGCAGTATCCCAACATTTGCTGCTCCACCTGTTTTGTCTGTTTGGCCGATGTTGGGAACGGCCGTTGCCCTCATCATATGTGGGGTTGTGGGGGTGGCTCTCTCTAAAAGATTAGAGATTAGAGGTTGGGGATTTTCCAACGAGCCAGCGTTAACCACTTCCCATCAGGAGAATCTTATGCCTCTTACCACTCAATCTCTCATCTCCAACCACCAATCTCCAACCACCAATCTCCAGGTTGCCCAGGTGAGCAAACAGTATGGCAAAACCCAGGCGTTGCGGGATGTCAGCTTTGCGGCGCAGACGGGGGAAGCGGTTGCCCTGTGGGGGGTGAATGGGGCGGGTAAAACGACCCTGCTCAAAGCTATTTTGGGGTTGATTACCTTCACCGGCACGATTGAAATAAACGGCCGAAATGTGCAACGGGACGGCAAAAACGCCCGGCGTAGCATTGGTTACGTGCCACAAGAGGCTGTTTTTTACGATTGGAGTGTGCAAGCCACGATGCAGTTTTACGCTCGCCTGAAAAAAGCAGAAGCCGCTCGCATCCCTGTTTTGTTGGCGCAGTTGGGATTGGCAGAACACAGCCACAAACCGATACCAGCCCTCTCCGGTGGCCTGAAACAGCGGTTAGCTTTGGCCATTGCCTTGCTCTCTGACCCGCCTGTGCTGCTGTTAGACGAACCAACTGCCAGCCTGGATGCCCAGGCGCGGCGTGACTACCTGAAGCTATTGGTGGGGTTACGCAAAGCGGGCAAAACGATTGTGTTTGCGTCGCATCGCCTGGAAGAAGTGGAGGCGTTAGCCAGCCATGTTCTGATCCTGGAAAAAGGGCAGGTGGTTGAGGTGATGTCTCCGGCGGCGTTGCGGAGCCAATTTGCCCCAGAGGTGGAAATGGCGGTGTGGGTGGCAGAGGAAAAACGGCCGTTTGCCCTGGCCCACCTGCAAGAAATTGGCCTCCATCCTCACCTCAACGGCCGGGGGAGCATCGTCACCCGCGTCCACAACGGCCAAAAGATGAACCTGATTCAATCCCTCAATAATCAAGGGATTCAGGTAGTGGATTTTGAGATAGAAGGATAAGAAGTTTCGAGTTTCGAGTTCCGAGTTTCGAGTCACAAAACTAGAAACTAGAAACTAGAAACTAACCAAGGAACATATGGAACTCACATTACTCTGGACAATTGCCCAACGGGAACTGCGGGAGGCTTTGCGAAATAAGTGGTTGTGGTTTTATGCGGTGGGGTTTGCCGGGTTGGCTCTGGCTTTGTCGCGGGCCGGGTTGGCGGCGGCCGGGTATGCTGGTTTGGGCGGATTCGGCCGAACGGCCGCCAGTTTGGTGAACGCGCTGCTGCTGTTTGTGCCACTCATTGGGTTGAGCGTGGGCGCGGGCAGCATCGCAGGCGACCGCGAGCGTGGGACGTTGCTCTATTTGTTGGCACAGCCCATTAGCCGGGGCGAACTGTTTTTTGGCAAAGCGTTGGGGGCGGTGCTGGCGGTGGTAACAGCGTTGGCGTTGGGGTTTGGCCTGGCAGGGTTGGGGTTAGGCACGGCTGGTGGCGGGAATGCGGTTACTTTCCTCAAACTAGCCGGGTTTTCCCTGCTGCTGGCGTTGGCAACATTGGGGTTGGGGTTTGTCATTAGCAGTCTGACCCGCAAATCAGCCACCGCCGCCGGGGCAGCCCTGATTTTGTGGTTGACGCTGGTATTTGTGGGAGATTTAGGGCTGATTGGTTTTACAATTGCAGCCCGCCCAACACCGGCCGTTTTATTGACCACATTGATGCTTAACCCTTTACAACTGTTCAAACTAGGGGCCATTTACAGCCTGCGCGCTACCCTGGACACGTTAGGCCCGGTGGGGCAATACGCCGTTCACCAGTTTGGTAACAATTTAACTTTTTTGTTAATCGCCCTTCTGCTGGTCTGGATATTGGTTACATTTGGCATCGCCTTCGCCATCTTTGGCAAACGAGGTGATCTATGAGGTTTCAGGTTTCACGTTTCACGTCTCACGTCTCACGTCTCACGTCTCACGTCTCACGTCTCACGTCTCACGTCTCACGT
>CAZPEJ010000294.1:0-6645 GCA_964585465.1 uncultured Ardenticatenaceae bacterium | reverse complement strand
TGTAGATAAACAAGTTTCGTAACTGTTCAGCCTCTCTAGGATTTAACCGCAAAGTATACTAAAAACACATGGGGGTGCGAAGAAGGTGGCGGAATGCAGTTAAACATTTTGGTTGTCGAAGATGATGGTTTGATTGCCCTGGCAATTGAACGAAAGCTGGAAAACCTGGGGTATAACGTTCTGGATGTGGTGCATACGGGTGAAGCAGCGGTACAAAAAGCAACCACCCTTCACCCAGATTTAATTCTCATGGATATTATGCTGGCTGGCAGAATAGATGGCATTACGGCAGCGCAGCAGATTTTGGCCCAGGTTTCTATCCCGGTGGTATATCTGACCGCTTATTCTGACCCCCAAACGGTGCAACGGGCTAAATTATCCAGCCCGTTTGGATATTTGTTGAAACCGTTTGAGGAAAAAGATTTACAGATTGCGGTGGAAATGGCTTTCTATAAACACCAGGCAGAAAAACAGCTGCGGCAGAGTGAACAGTTGTTGTTGACGACTTTGTGCAGTATTGGGGATGGGGTGATTACGACAGATGCTCAGGGGTTGGTGACGTTTATGAATCCAGTGGCTGAGGGGTTGATAGGCCAGGAGACAACGGCCGTTAAAGGGCATTCTTTAACCGATGTATTTGTGTTCGACTCGCACTCGTGCCTGGAGACGATGGCTGCTTTACATCAACAACCTTATGACTGTCTGATGGGCAAAAACGGCCGTCTCATTCCCATTGAACACACAACGACCCCCATTCAAAACGAATATGGACAGGTTTTGGGTCATGTGCTGATTTTCCGCGATGTCAGCCAGCGTTACGAAGCAGAAATAGCCCTGCAACAGGCGCACGATGAATTAGAACAACGGGTCATCAGCAGAACGGCCGAACTTTCCCAGGCCAATCTGCGGCTGGAACAACAAACGGATGAATTATCCCGCTCCAACCGGGATTTAGAACAATTCGCCTATGTGGTCTCCCACGACTTACGCGAACCCCTGCGAAAAATCAAAAGTTATGCTGAATTACTGCAACAACGTTACCAGACACAATTGGATGAAAAAGCGGATAAATATATTTTTTACGTCACCGACGGTGCTTCGCGCCTGCAAGCCTTAATTGGGGATTTGTTGGCCTATTCCCGTATTGGCAAAGGTGGATTGCACTTACACCCTACCGATTTGCAACTCATTCTGACCCAGGTGCTTTCTGATTGTGAATTGACCATTCGAGACACAAACGCCACCATCACCTGTTCCCAACTCCCCACGCTGATGGTAGACCCCAAACAAATATCGCAACTTTTTTACAACCTCATCAGCAATGGCTTAAAGTTTCAGCAAACTATCAATCCTCAGATACACATCTGGGCAGAAAAACAGGAACAAGAGTGGCTGTTTGGGGTGCGCGACAACGGGATTGGTATTGAACCACAATATGCTGAAAAAATTTTTGTCATCTTCCAACGTTTACACACCAAAGAAGAGTACCCAGGCACCGGAATTGGGTTGGCAATCTGCAAAAAAGTGATAGAAAATCACAAAGGACGGATTTGGGTGGAATCACAACCAGGGCAAGGTACCACATTTTATTTTACCTTGCCTGATATGGGAGCATAATTCTTATGGGCCAGCTATTAGAGTTGTTATTAGTGGAAGATGATCCTGGTGATGCGGATTTAATTCAGGAGTTCCTGGCAACCATTAAACCTGCCACCCATGTCAACCTGGTGGAGGATGGGGTGAAGGCGTTGGCCTTTTTGCGCCAGCAAGAGCCGTATACGGAAGCGGTTAAACCCGATTTAATTATTCTGGATTTGAATCTGCCACGTAAAAACGGGTTTGAAGTGCTGCGTGAAGTGAAACAAGACCAGGCATTAAAACGGGTGCCGGTGATCATCCTGACAACCTCTGATACGGAAGAAGATATTATCAAAAGTTATGAATTTGGGGCCAACTGTTATGTTTCTAAACCCATTGGGTTAGGGGAGTTTGCTCAGGCGATTCAATCTATTGAAACCTTCTGGTTTACAATGGTGAAACTACCACCAAATAGAGGTTGAGTTTGAAGATGTAATGGTTTGAACCATTACGAAATAATGATAGTTATGGATAAAAAACTAACCCATATTCTACTGATCGAAGATGATGTTGGGGATGCTGATTTGTTTGAGGAGATATTGCTGCAAAAAAACGGCCGATCTTTTACCCTGGAAACAGCTCCCCGGCTACAAGCTGCCCTGCAATGGCTGGCACAAAAACCGTTTGATGTGGTGTTATCTGACCTCTCTTTGCCAGATAGCCAGGGAATGCAAACATTTACGGCCGTTCACACCCATTTCCCCCAATTACCCATCATCATCCTCAGTGGGTTGGACGATGAAACCATCGCCGTCCAGGCTGTCCAGGCCGGGGCACAAGATTACCTGGTTAAAGATGAACTGACCCACAACCTGCTCACTCGCACCATTCGCCACGCCATTGAACGAAAAACGGCCGAAGAAAAACTGCGCCACGAAGCCTTCCACGACTCCCTCACCAGCCTACCCAACCGTATCCTCTTCCTACAACGCCTGAAACAACTTCTCAACCAGGCCAAAGCGCAAAGCCTCCCTTTTGCCGTACTTTTTTTAGACCTGGATCGTTTTAAGGTCATTAACGACAGTCTGGGCCACCTGGTAGGCGATCAGCTACTTGTTCAAGTCGCCCAACGTTTGCAATCCTGCATCCGGCCGGGCGATTTATTAGCCCGTTTTGGAGGGGACGAATTTGTCATTTTGTTGACCAACATCCAACATAATGACCAGATAGAACAAATTGCCCAACACATTCAAGAAAAATTAACCACCCCCTTCGTCATCAACGACCAGCCCATGTTCACCTCCGCCAGCATCGGCATACGGCTCAGTTCGAGCGAATTTGAAACCCCCGAAGATTTTTTGCGCGATGCAGACACAGCCATGTACATTGCCAAAGCCGAAGGGAAAGCCCGACATCGTTTGTTTAATCCAGGCCAATTCACCCACGCCCTGGCCCGGCTGAACCTGGAAACGGATTTACGCCAGGCCATTCAACGCCAGGAGATATTGATTGTTTACCAGCCCATTATCTCTAGCGTCAATGGCACCATCAACGGCGTAGAAGCTCTGCTGCGCTGGCAGCACCCCACCCAAGGGTTATTAGACCCAGAAAAGTTCATCTCCCTGGCGGAAGAGACCGGGCTGATTTTGCCCATTAGTGAATACCTGCTGCACCAGGCGTGTACCCAGATGAAACAGTGGCATCTGGTTGGACACGACCATTTGAGTCTTGCGGTGAACATCTCCAACCGTCAGTTTCAAGACCAGGATTTACCCCACCTTATTCAACAGATTTTGACAAACACAGGGCTGCCCGCCACAGCCCTGCAACTAGAGATCACCGAAACGGTAGCCAGCGAAGCCACCCAATCCAAAATACGCAGTTTGCAGCAGCTACGGGCGATGGGGGTGGGCATTTCGTTAGACGATTTTGGGCTTTTTTCTTCTTTGGATAGTTTGCGCTACCTGCCGCTAGACACCTTAAAAATTGACCAATCGTTTGTGCGTGGGGCTGTACAAAAAACAGAGGATGCCACCATCATCACGGCTATTATTGCGATGGCTCACAGCCTGAACTTAAATGTGGTTGTTGAGGGGGTGGAGACGAAGGAGCAGCTACGCTTTTTGCAGGCGCAGGGGTGTGATGAAGTACAAGGATATTTGTTTAGTCGTCCGATTCCGGCGGATGGAATCAGTTGGCTGTTGCAGCAACAGGATGTTTTTGCACTGGAGTTTCCAACCGGCCATCCCGTTATCAATCTGGCGATTCGCGCCCAGGTGAGTAAACATTTGGGGTATTTGTTAGCCGATCAACATTTGAAAATTTTGTTGGGGAACGATGCCATTAGTCAGTGGATGGAAAAGCCGTTGGAGGAAATCACTGGCTACCCGTTGTTAGATTTGTTTCCTGAGCTGGTTGGTTCGGAGGATTTGTTGCAAAAGCTGGTGTCGTCGGAAGAAAAACGGGTGTTGATTCCTCAAGTGTTTCACCAGATTTATCGTCCATCTTCCAGCCGGAATAATTACTATTTTGATTTACAAATTGAGCCGTTTGCGGCTTCGGACGGTATTTTGTTGGTTACGGTGGTGGATGTGACGGAGCAGGCAAACCGTGAGTTGGAGTTGCGGCAGGAGCGGAATGACCTGCGGTTGATGATGACAAATCGGCCGTTTACCACCGCATGACAATTGTGTGATAATTTTGTGATAGTTTCGCTCGGTATTGAAAAATGTTATACGGGCGATTGTTTTACCTTGAAAGAGCCTTATAATTTTTTTGGTAACTCTTTAGACATGGAGCAAGATAATGAATCTGTTTCAATCCCATAATTCTGATGATGTAGCGACTGTTGCTCCAATTCCTGCGTTGCCCCCCGTAGAGTACGCGGCTAATCGGCCGGAGCCTTTGCCGCTTTTGGCTTTATCAGACGCAAAAGGGAGTGAACTGGAGCGGTTGCGGGATATTTTGTTTGGGTCGCAGGCCCGCACCACGGAGCGGCGGCTGGAGGAGTTGTCGTCTCGCCTGGAGACGTGGCGGTATGAGTTGACGAACTCGTTGAATGAGCGAGTGACAGCGTTAAATGATTCGTTGTCGGGACAGATAACGGCCGTTCGTAAAGACCTGACTGAACGCCTGAACAAACAAGCCAGTGATCAAACGGCTCAATTACGGCAGATCGAACAAAAACTATCGGCGCGGCTGGAGTCGCAAACAACAGAACAAACTACCCAACTACATGCGGCACAACAAGACCTGAACCGCAAAATGGACGAACAAGGGTTACAAAACCACACCCGTTTAATGAGTATGCAACAAGAATTTAACAACAAATTAGAGGCTTTAACGGCCGATTTCCTCGCCCAACTCAACAACGCTTACAAAGATTTGAACCAACAGATAGATCAACTTCACCTGGAAAAAACGGAACGAATGCAATCATTACAAATCGAATCCCGCCAGCGTAATGACTCCTTACGCCAGGAATTTCTCAACAATGCCGCCACCCTGGAGCAGAAAAAGGTTTCGCGCCAACAGCTGGCTCAACTGTTGTTAGAACTAAGTCAAAGGATGAGCAGCGACAAGGATTAAATCCTCAGTAAGAATGTTACCTTTTGCCCTTGCCGCACCTAGTGAGATATGGAGTCGCCATCCCAACAGGCCAACGCGCCTCAAAACCATTCGCCCGACCCGCATGACGAATTGCTCATAGCGGCCGTTCAATCCATCTTATTAACCGGCGAACGGGAAAAGATTGAGGAACTCCAGCGACAGATTCAATTTCTACACACCCTTGCCACCAGCCAAACGGCCGATTTAACCAACCAACAACAAAATATCCAGACAGAACTGGAGCGAGTCCGCCACCTGGCCCGCGAAAGCGAACACCGCATCCGCGAATTGCAAAACCAGATCAACCAGTTGCAACGTAAAGCCCAGGCAGATGCCGAAGGGTTGGTGGCCCGTCTGGAACCCGTATTTGGCGATTTGGTAGGGCGCAAAATTCGGGATAGCCGCGTCGAAATGGCCGATGCCCTGGGGCCAGTCATGGGCGAAGCCATAAGGGTACAAATCCGCGAATCGCGCCACGACATGATAGACGCACTTTACCCCATCATCGGCTCAACCGTGCAAAGAGCCATTGGCGAATTTGCCCGCGAATTTCAGCGCAACATAGATGCCCGACTGCGGGCTACCTTTGGCCCTCAGGGAGTTGCCCGCTCGTTGATGGCCCGGCTGCGTGGGGTTTCCCCGGCCGAACTGGCCCTGCGGGATGCCTGGCCGTTCACCATCCGCCAGGTCTTCCTCATCCAGCGCGGCTCCGGGTTACTGCTGGCTCATGTTCACCCCGGTGCCGCCGACAACAGTGATTCTGACCTCATTAGCGGCATGTTGACGGCTATTCGAGATTTTGTTCACGACTCATTTAACCAGGGTGGCGGGGAGAGTGAACTGGATGAAATTCAATATGGCAACCAACGAATTATTATCCAAAGCGGGAATGCCGCCTACGTGGCTGTGGTGATGTCTGGGGTGGAGCCATCTGGTTTTCATGCGGCTTTGCACAATTTGGTGAGCGAACTGCACCTGGCACACGGGAATGCTTTACAAAGTTACACCGGCGATGCCTCTACGTTGCCCAACATCCAACCCAGATTGGCCCGTTTTGCGGCATACACCCAGGAAAAAGCTGTGCTGTTGCCCACCCCGCTCACCCTTCGCCGCCGCCTGCTTTATGCGGTTTTGGCCCTGAGTGTCATTTTGTTTCTAGGCACGGCTTGTTTTTATGTCCAATTTACCGTCGCTCTGCTGCCGGTGGCTTTTCCCAGCCACACCCCCACCCCCACGCTGATGCCTACGTTGACCCCCACCCCCACCCCAACACCTATCCCAACTAAAACACCCACCTTAACGGCCGTTCCCACCCACACCCCCACTCACACCCAGACACCCACCCAAACAGCCACATCCACCCAAACAGCCACCCCCACCCAAAAAGCCACCAAAACACCCAGCCCAACATTCACCCATAACCCCACTTTAAACCCAACCCCCACCCATACCCCCACA
>CAZPEJ010000293.1:0-6659 GCA_964585465.1 uncultured Ardenticatenaceae bacterium | reverse complement strand
CAAAACGTTCTAAAAAATATACAAAACTTCATCGAGACCCTGTAAATTATCTCAAATAAAATACGCTTTCAATTTCTTATAAGCATTAAAACCCTACTCAACATACAACAAATAAGAATAACATAGATTAGGGTAAGTGGTTTCGTTATGCGGATTCGTTAGTTTGTGATGATTATCTGGGTGATGTTCTGAGTACGATTGCCAGGGCGCAGCACTTTGCGTCTGGGGTAGAAGTGCATCGTGCCTGGGTACAGGCTGCCTTAACCACTTACGAAAACGCCAGGATGGATGGATTGTGTCATGACGGGGCATGGGAGTGTGCAGTAACGGCCGTTTATACCTTCGATCTGAAATCACCGACCGATAATAAGCAGCTACTGGATATACTCAAAAACCAGATAGGTTACTCGTGCCCAACCTTGATGTTGTTTTTGATTGTGGGTTTATTACTTTTGCCGATCATGGCACGATCATGATTCGTAATTCTCCAAACTGAAATCAAAATGAAACCCGGAGTTTTTGTGTTGAAATTAGCCCACTATTCCGTGTGGCTGAGTTTTGCAAAACTTTTGTTTTCAATCAGGGTGGCAACTTGAGAACGGCCGATCCCATTTGACACCCCTTAGAAATAATATATACTTTGCATACGACCTGTATACAAGATGTATATTCACAATATATCGAATACCTAAAACCAGGATTCCCTCATGGATACTCTGGAACAATACCTTGTTAAACAAATTCACCAAGATGACAAACCAGCTTCTCGCCTCCTCCGAGAAATGGCATATGAGCGGCTGAAAGATGCCTTCCAACATGCCGATCTACAACCAGGTCAACCCCTTTCAGAAACACAACTCTCCAAACTCCTCGGCATTAGCCGCACCCCCATTCGTGAAGCATTACAACAACTGGCCCAAGAAGGGTTAGTAAACATTATTCCAGGGCGCGCTGTGACCATAGCGTCCCGTTCCGTTCAGGAAGTACTCAATGCAGTACATGTGCGCTGGCTGTTGGAACCAGAAATGGCCCGTTTAACGGCCGAATCTGCCACCGCCAACCAAGTTGAAGCCTTGCAAGAAACCTGGCGTGATATGGAAACCGCTGTCGAACACAACGACCCGGCCGCCTGGTCAAAAGCCAATACCCGCTACCACCAGGTAATGAGCCACGCCTGCCCAAATGCCTTGTTAGGTGAACTCATTTTACAAATGTGTAATCGGGTGCATTACCTGGCAAATATAGATTCCCAAACCAACCCAGCGCGGTTAGCCGCCTGCACGGCCGAACATCGGCAAATTGTAACCGCCATCGCCGCCAAAAACCCATCAGCAGCAGAACAAGCCATGCGAGAGCATATTATCGCCTTACGAGAAAGTTTGTTTAATCGGCTAAACTACCGGCCCTAAAACAAACGGCCGTTTAGTGCCCAAAACCACCCACAAACTACCTGCTCATTCATAGACACAAGGAGGTGATCACTCACAAAACAGCAAAAAACACCCAATTATCAAACCGTAAGAGACAGCTTTTTTGTCACGACTCATGGAGGAGACACAGATGTTGAAAAAAATAACCCTATTCCTATTGTTCATCTCGTTAATACTGTTAGTTGCCTGTGGTGGAACCGATAGCACCGAAGAAACCACCCAAAGTGAAGAACCCACCACCGAAGCGGCCGAACCCGTCGAAGAAGTTGCCCCCACCGAAGAACCCGCCGCCGACACCACTGGCATTACCGAAATCACCATTCTCTGGGCCCAATGGGATCCCGCCGACTACCTGCAAGAAATTGGAAACATGTACGAAGCCGAAACCGGCATCAAAGTAAACGTCGTCCAAGAACCTTGGGGTTCCTTTGGCAACCTCTTTTTCGCCGAAATGGCTGCACAAGGGACATCCTACGACATGGTAGTAGGGGACAGCCAATGGCTTGGCCAAGGAGCAACCCAGGGTCACTACCTGGATATGACCGACTTCCTGGTAGGCGAAGGAATTGATAAAACCGTCACCCCCGCCACCCTGGCCTCCTACGGCGAATATCCCGCCGCCTCCGGCACCTATTACGCCTACCCCACCGAAGGTGATGCCGATGGTTGGGCCTATCGCAAAGACCTGTTTGAAAACCCCGAAGAAATGGCCGCCTTTGAAGCTGAATATGGCTACCCCCTGGCCCCACCAGAAACCTACGATCAGCTGCGTGACATCGCCATGTTCTTCACCCGCCCAGAAGAAGATTTGTACGGATTAGCCATCTACACCCAGGCTGATTACGATGCCTTAACCATGGGGGTCGAAAACGTCTTCTTTAGCTTTGGTGGCGAATGGCAAGACGAAAATAACAACGTCATGGGTGTCGTAAACTCGCCAGAAGCCGTAGCCGGGGTAGAATTTTATCGCTCACTCTATGAATGTTGCCAGGCCCCCGGCTTAAGCAACGCCTTCTTTGCCGAAGTGAACGATGCCTTCATCGGCGGAAAAGTTGCTATGGGCATGAACTACTTCGCTTTCTTCCCCGCCCTCGTCAACCCCGAAGTAAACCCCTATGCCGAAAGCACCGGCTTCTTTGTCAACCCGGCTGGCCCCGGCGGCGACCAACACGCTGCTTTAGGAGGGCAAGGTATGAGCATCATCTCCTACATTAGCCCAGAACGCCAGGAAGCAGCCAAAGCCTTCATTCGTTGGTTTGCCCAAGAAAATATCCAGGTCGAGTGGGCCCGGTTGGGTGGTTATACCTGCAACATTAACGTCCTCGAATCGGAAGAGTTCCTAAACGCCACCCCATACAACGCCGCTTTTGCCGAAACCATGACCTTTGTCAAAGACTTTTGGAATGTACCAGTATTTGGTGATTTATTGCTGGTAGCACAAACCGAGTTAGGTCAATACATTGTCAGTGGAGAAGGCACAGCCCAAGAGGCAATGGACAGTATTGCCGAACAGCACGATGCCATCCTAAAAGAAGCTGGCATTTTGCAACCATAACATAACCAGGTGATTTGGGTTTGTAGTAACGACTTTAGCAGTTTAGACGACTAAAGTGGTTACTACGAACTCAATTTTCCCCTGAAAACATCGTCTGTCGTAAACGAGACTGAGTCGTTTCACGGTAACAAAATAACCTGGTTTGTAGCCACCAATAAAATGGTGATTACACGCCCCCAAAGGCATTTTATGTCCATTGCCAACGCTGAAACCAGATCAAACAAACCCAGACCACCCCGGTCTGCCAATCAGCAAATGAGCGACAGAGCCATTCGCAATTTTTTCATCTGGCCCACCCTCATTTTGCTCATTGCAATCAACGTATTCCCCTTGTTTTACAGCCTTTATCTCAGCTTCACCGACTACTCTGCCATTGCCAACAAGGCCCCGGTATGGGTGGCTTTTTCCAACTTTAGCCGGGTTTTGAATGATGAAAGGATGTGGGGGTATTTTTCCACAACCGGTAGATATGTGCTGATTTCGGTTAGTTTGCAACTGATTTTGGGGTTTGCCCTGGCAATGATGGTGCGCGATAAGTTTTTTGGCAGTGGCATCTTAACCACCTTAATTTTGGTGCCTATGATGCTTTCTCCGGTGGTCGTGGGGCTGTTTTGGAAGCTGATGTACAACCCAACCTTTGGTTTTGTGAATTTTTTGTTGGGATTTAGCGATACAGTGCCAGCCCCCGATTGGCTGGCTAGTCGTTATGCGGGTGAAAATGTGCCAGGGTTGGCTCTTTGGGCTGTTATTTTTGTAGATGTGTGGATGTGGAGTCCTTTTGTGATGTTGTTGGTATTGTCGGGATTAAAGGCCATTCCAGATTATCTATATGAAGCGGCGGCGATTGATCGGGCCAGTTCATGGTTCCAATTCTGGCGAATAACTCTGCCACAGGTAGCTCCGTTAATGCTGATTGCGGTGTTGTTTCGCACAATTGAGGCATTTAATAAATCCTTTGATCTGGTGATGGGCATGACAGGGGGCGGCCCTGGGGACGAAACGGAAGTGGTGGTGGTTAATCTTTTTCGGTTGGCTTTTCAGGGGCAGTGGCGCACCGGACAGGCCAGCGCAATAGCCTATATCATTTTGGTAATTATTATTGCCATTAGCAATTTATACATCCGGTATCTCAATAATTTAAGGGGGGAAGGTTAACAATGGCGAGTTTTGAAGAAAGTGGCCCAAACACCCCTGTCGTTGAAAGTATTCGTGTGGATAAGGTTCATCCGCGTGCCCGGTTATTGGGTAATGCCCGCGCTTTGATGGTGATGGCGGCGGCTTTAATTGGTTTGATTCCGGTGTTTGTGATGGTGTTGACGGCTTTTAAGTCGAGGGCCGATGTGGTGTATGGGCCTCCACCGAAGATATTTTTTGAACCAACGCTGGAAGGGTTTGTTTTTTTGTTGACGGAACGATCACAGTATGCCCCGGCTTTATTGGAAGAAGCAAAGGCTAATGCGGAAAATTTGAGTTTGTTTGAGCGTATTGCTTTGGAGAATGGGCAACAGATTAACGGCCCTAGTGATTTTGTGCGGCGTTTGCAAAACTCTTTGATTATTGCTGGGGGGTCTACGGTGGCTTCGGTGGTGTTGGGGTTGTTTGCGGCGTATGCTTTTAGCCGGTTTAACATGCCGGGGAAAGATGATTTGCTCTTTTTTATTCTCAGTACCCGTATGTTACCGGCCGTTGTGGTGACCATTCCTCTCTTTTTAATGTATCGCCAGCTTCGTTTGAATGATACCCATTTGGGAATGATTATTTTGTATACGGTTTTTAATTTGTCGCTGACGGTGTGGTTGCTGAAAGGGTTTATTGATGAAATTCCGCGTGAGTATGAAGAGGCGGCTTTGGTGGATGGGTATAGTCGGTTGCAGGCCTTTTTTAAGATTGTTTTGCCCCAATCGGTGACGGGGATTGCTGCGACAACGGTGTTTAGTTTGATTTTTTCCTGGAATGAGTATGCCATTGCTTTGATGTTGACGACTGAGAAGGCACGGACGGCTCCTCCTTCGATTGCTACGATGTTGGGGCGTGGGGGGATTGAGTGGTCGGCTATTGCAGCGGGGACGCTGGCTTTTCTGATTCCGGTGGTGATTATTACGTTTGCTCTGCGGAACCATTTGTTGCGTGGGGTGACGTTTGGAGCTATCAGGCAGTGAGAGGTTTGTAACGGTTCAGGGGTGTATCAATTGACATTCTGCTGAAGGGGATTAGAGATTGGAGATTAGAGATTGGCTAATCTCTAATCTCCAATCTCACAATAAAAATGTCAGTTTATGCCCTTTGTGAATTGCCGTAAAGCGTTATGTTTCAATCCGGTAACTCGTTTGCACCGCAGCCCCGGCCCGTTTGAACATAATGCTGGCACCACAATACTTCTCCTGCGACAGTTCAATGGCCCGCTCAACTGCCTGGGGGTCTACCCCCTGCCCGCGAATGACATACACCACATTTACGTCGGTGTACACTTTTGGGTGTTCGTCGGCTCGTGCGCCCTGAATTTCCACCACAAACCCTTCGAGTGGTTGCCGCATTTTTTGTAACATGGAAACAACATCCATTGCCGTACACCCGGCCACTGCCGCCAGAAGAAACTCCATTGGGCTGCCACCGGCCGGGTCAGCATTGGAATTGAGGTCAAATTCATACCCAGACCCTAAAACACCGTGAAATTTTAATGCTTCACCTTCCCAGACCATCTGGGCATTTTTGTTATTGTTCATCATAAACTCCTTGTGACGAGGTTAGGTATTTGACAACGTGAGGCGGTTGCTTCTTTCGCCCGTTACCGTCCATACCGGCGCAACAGGGCACGAACTTCATCCGCAGGCAGGGCAAATCGGGTGTTGCCATCTCGCCCCACAACGGTGTGTGCCATCAGCAGGCTGTTGTAAATGGCTTCTTCAACGGATTCGATCACGGCCGTAAACAGTCCATCCAGATACCATTCGTGCAGCAAAGGAATCGGCCGAACCAGGCTGGTTGGCTGTTGCGGAATGCGGTAAGCAGTGCTAAAGGCCACAACAAAATCCCCGCTGCCTCCTTGCCCACTGCTACCTGTCCGTGCCAACCCAAACACTGCCCGGCGACACAATCGCCCAAGTTGGCGGCTGTCTAACGGGGCATCGGTGGCTAACACAATCATGATGGAACCGGCCGGGGCGGGGGTGGAAACGGCCGTTCCTTCTGGAGGGCGCAACTGTTGACCAATGGGCACTCCGGCAATGGTCAACTGGGGCGGGCTGCCAAAGTTGCTTTGCACCAAAACCCCCACCGTAAAACCACCCCCCTGTGCCGGTAACTGGCGGCTGGCGGTGCCAATTCCCCCTTTCCAGCCGAAACAACTGGTACCGGTACCTGCCCCCACAGCCCCTTCTGCCACTGCGCCACTGTTAGCAGCCGCCACCGCCGCCCGCACCTGGGGTTCCCGAATCGGCCGTCCGGCTCCATCGCTCAAAAAGCCGTCGTTGGTTTCCCCCACCACCACATTCACACTGCCCAAGCCGGGGTTTTGTTCAATTGCCAGGGTAATCAAAACATCTGCCACCAGGGGAACGTTTAAAGTGCCGGTGAGGGCAATGGGGGATTCCAGATAACCCAACTCGCGTACCTGCTCGAATCCTATCGTTTTGCCAAACCCGTTGATAGTAGAAACGGCCGTTGGCACTTTTTCC
>CAZPEJ010000292.1:0-6691 GCA_964585465.1 uncultured Ardenticatenaceae bacterium | reverse complement strand
GAATTGAGGGGGTGGAGCGTGAAACATGACTAAAAATCACGTTTTACCCTTCACGTCACAAACAGCCTGCCGGAGAACGGCCGAATAACACGCGGGTCACACGGATGGAACGGCGGACAAAACCAGAGAAAAAATCCGCGAAAACCCGTCATACCCGCGTCATCCGCGTTCCATTGCAACTTTTCCAACAAACTGCCAGTACAGGTTTTCGCAAGGTCTCATCAGGTTTTTGAAGCCACGTTTCCTCTGGTAATCCCCTACTGATTACTGAGTACTGATTACTGAGTACTGATACTAGGCTGGTTGATGCCGACTACAATAACTCGACCCCTCAACAGCCCGGTTTTTACACCGTTTTCCCCCTTTGGTACTGGCCTGACATCGGTCGGGGTCTTCCTGGCGGGCAGGGGGAGCAGATGGTTTGGGGGTAGATTCGGCCGTTTCTGCCTGTCTCACCAGTTCCATTAACCCCTCATACTCCTCATAAAACCCCTCCACAATTTTGTCGGGATCAGGCACCAAACCCGTGTCGGTGGCTACGCCTAACAATACCCTACCCGCGTAACTGATAATGCTTACCCCCAACGAAACCCGCCCTGATTGAGGCACCCAGAACATCAATTCCTGAATTTGCCGCCCGGCAAAATAAAGGGGAAAAGCCGGGCCAGGCACGTTGGTCATCACACAAGTGGCTTTGGCGCCAAACATTTTGACCAGCACATCCTGAATTTCGCCGGGGGCCAGCCCCATGCCGCTGAGAATCCCCAGGGCCACCGGTGCTTCGGCCGAATTTTTCAGGGCATCCATCCGATGTTTCACTTCGTTCAGGCGGTCGAGTGGGTCGGCGATGCCCACAGGCAGGGAGAGAAAAACCAGCCCAAACTTGTTGCCCAGTGTGCCCATTTCCTCTGGGGTACGTAGGTTCACCGGCACGGCGGCACGAAAATTAACCCCATCCACCTTATCTCCACGCCCTTGCATGTAACGGCGCAACCCACCCGCCATGGCCGAAACCAGCACATCGTTGACAGTGCCACCCGTCACATTTTTGATGGCCTTAATATCCTTCAACGAAATCGGCCGTGACCAGGAAGCCCGTTTAGCCACCCCCAGTTCCCCTTTGAAAAGGGTTTTGGGGTCGGGCGAACGGAACACCAGCCGCCCGGCCGCCATCGCACTATCAGCCCCTTTGAGAGCTAGTTCCAGGGCGCGAGCCGGATTAACAATAGATTCTAAACTTTCCTGTACCACTTTACCTGTCACCTGGCGAGCCGCGGTTAGGGCGGTGTTAGCCTGTTTTAACATGGCCTGAAAGGCAGCATTGAGACCATCGCCACTGGCGGTTTGTGTTTCTCCATCTGATTTGGGCCAGGGAGAATCGGCCGATAAATCGGTGAGCGAGAGTAATACAAAAACCAGAGCCATCCCATCGGCAATACAATGATGTAAACGGATAAACAAAGCAGTTCCAGCACCATAGTTTTCGATAACGTGTATTTGCCACAGCGGTTTGCTAAAGTCCAACGGGGTACTCATCAAATCGCTCGCCATTTCTTGTAACATTTCATGGGAGCCAGGGGAAGGCAGAGCCACCCGGTGGAGGTGGGATTTTAAGTCAAATTTTGGGTCAATTTCCCAATAGGCTGGACTGAGGGGGAGCTTAGGCTGCACCACCCGTTTGCGGAAGCGGTCAAATTTGAGTAAACGATGTTCAATGACTGCTTTCAGGTGGTCAATGTTGATAGGTTCATCAAATGTCAAAATGCCAGACACCATCATTAAATTGGTGGGGTGTTCCATTCGCAGCCAGGCCGCATCTACAGTTGAAAGGGGTTCAATTCCAGCCATAAGAATTACTCCAAAAAAAGGATTTAGGAAAAACTATACTAGCAGCTTGTCGAAGAACGGCCGAATAACACACGGGTCACACGGGTGGAACGGATACACGCGGATAAAACCAGAGAAAAATCCGCGAAAATCTGCCCAATCTGCGTCATCCGCGTTCCATTGCGACTTTTCCGACAAACGGCTAGCGGTTAAAACATCGCTTATTTAGTTCGTTCCTGGGGAAAGTATATCTGAAATTGCCAGAGAGAAACAAAAAAATTCACGATCCTTCCTACGATCAGTACCCAGTAGTCAGTACCTGGCAATCAGTAGGGGATTACCAGAGGAAACGTGGCTTCAAAAACCTGATGAGAACTTACGAAAACCTGTACTAGAGACATGCGATGTTTTTACCCTACAGGAGTAGATGAAGGTAGGAGTTAAAAACATCGCATGTCTGAATTGTTATTAGCAGCCTGTCGGGGAACGGATGCACGCAGATAAAACCAGAGAAAAATCTGCGAAAACCCGTCAAACCTGCGTCATCCGCGTTCCATTGCGACTTTCCCGACAAACGGCTAGATGGATAAATGGTTAGAACTTACGGCCGATTCACGGTAATGGTGGTGCCGTTGCTATCACCATCAGGGTCGTGGTTGTTGGCGGCGTTGTAAACATACGACCCATGTGTCACGCTGGTGACGGTGAAGGTGACATTGGGTGAGGTGGTATTCATGTTCCCTGAACTTAAGGAACAGGTGCCACTGCTGCTGGTGGTGCAAGAGCCAGAGCCACTAAACCCACCACTCCAGGTACCATTGACGGTGGCCCCAGAAACGGCCGTATGGCTATCATCTTCCACCCGAATGGTCACAGTAGCCCGCCACTTATTGCGCCCGACAGAGGTTGTGCTGCCATCCAAATCTCCAACATGCATATTGCCTGTTGGCGGCGGGGTGGGGGTGGGGAGTGGGTTCCCTGGGTTACAGCCAGTGTACTCAAACGAACCAATGTAAGTACCCCAACGGCCGTTAGCATTCCCCGTAATCTTGCTATATTCACCCAGATACCAGAACGTGGTACCATCGGGAGAGATAGTCATTTCGGTGTAATCCCCCCAACGATGGGGTGACGAGTCGAACGCATCATAAGTAATTTCACCAGCTTTTAATTGGGACTCTGCCTGCAATGTACCAACAGGATCGCCACTTAAACGGCCGGTGTACCAGATGCCAGGGAACATGCTGCTACTCGATTTGGTGTAACCCACAGCCATATCATTACAATGGTTGACAGCCAGATCGCCAAAGAAACGGTAACTTCCATTGCTGGCATATACCCCCGCTTGCACAACAGAGGCGTTACTCAGGTCAATCTGCGCCCACTGAATACAATCAACCGTGCCGCTGCCAGGGTTGCAGGAGATAGTTTGCACGGTCCAGCCATACCCATTGCGGAACTCAAAATCTTGAGGACGGAAGTCATTTGCTTGCAACGTTTCATTACTACCCGATTGGGGAACATTAACCGGCAAACCGGCCGTGACCCCTGTCGCGGCCTGTATATCTATCGTGCCAACTGTGGTAAAGGTATTTGCCCCAAAGGGAGCATTCCAGGAAAAGACGGTGTAATGACGGCCGTTGTAATTTGTTTCGGTAATAAAATAATGTGGCCCGCTAACCGGCCAGGTGCCTTGATTCCAGCCATGCAGGTTTAAGGGTTGGGGTGTATCTTCGCTGACTGCCAGTGTGCGGGTGACCATGGCCGCAGGATTCCCCGCATACATAGCCGTTTTGTCAAAGGCGTAGACACGAGATGCCAGGAACGAGTTCCCTCGGAAAATGTTTGCTCCCATGTAAAGAGCATCCCGCCCCACACCAGCGTGTGGGTAATCGAAAAACTCACGGTTGCTGGTGATGGTGTGGAAGGCATAGACATTCCAACTGCCTGTGGGATCGCCCGTTTGGGAAACAGCCACACAATAATCGGAACCATCCGCATCAATACCCAAAATGTAACGGTCGGCCGATTCGTCATAGTTGGCGTTGGGGTCAAAAACGCCTGTACAGGCTGAATTACTACCCATAAAACTGGCAAACGTGGTGGGGCCAACCAACAGGTTGCCGCTTGTATCATAGATTTTGAAGGCAACATTGACCACGGCGATAACATGGTTGGGGCCAACGGCCAGTTCTGGGTCTGGTGGCACATTCCCACCACCGCCGCAACATTCGTTGTAATCGAGGCCATCGAAGCTGACCCCAAGGGACGGAGCCAACAACCCTGGGCCATTTTCGGCGATATGGATGTTGTTGCTGGCGGGCAGTTTGAGGGCAGCTTCGCGCAGAGCATTTAACTCGGCATCACTCCTCATGCCTTCCACTTCGCCCATATCAATTTCTCCCCGTAACCATCGGTCATACTGGTTATTGGGGTCATAAACACCGGCTGGGATGTCCCGCAGATTGACAACCACAGGAGAGGCAACGGCCGTTATACCGGTGGCTCCCCCCTCAGATGGCTGAATCTGAACCGGTGCAAAGGCTTGGACTGCCTGTTGCCGTGCAACACTTTCGGCCGACGGGCTGCTGGCGGCAAAGATAAGCCACATCCCTGCGGCGACAATACCGACCAACAGTGCAAAACGAACCCATTTTGTTGAAATCATGTGTACCTCCATTGTGAAAATATGGGTTTAATACTTACGCCGGGGCGTAAGAACAATACGTGGGTGTATAAAAGCGAACAAAACGGCCGAAAAAGGGATTCCCCGCCAGCTGGGCAACTTTTGGGAAATAAAGTTCACCTCTTATGAGGCGTAACTATACAGGGGCACAGAGTTTCACAAAGGGCAGGCCGAGGCGCATAGAGAAGGAAAAATCAAGATATTCTCTGTTTTCTGTGTGTCACTTTGTGTTTTTCTCCGTTCCAAATTGCACCTGAATAGATACTATGAGGTTAATACTGGGTGCATTATAACAAAGTTTGCTGAAACTGTAACTGACGATTTGTGTTACAGTTGACCTCACAAAGTGGCGGTCGTTATGGGGTTGAGGCAGTCAGTGGTGTGAGATAGGTAGTGATTTCGCTGCGATTATGGAAGAGTTGCCGCGCCCCTGCCAGGTGATAGCGGGAACGCAGAATGGCAAAGGTGTGTTCCAGGATGTGGGTTCGGCCGTATTCTGGCAATTTGAAGGTCATAATAACAAAGCCGTGAGGGTATAAGTAGGGGGCAAACTGGTTCATCAGGCGGGCCGAGTCGCGGGCATCCTGGCGCATATCGTTGACGATGAGGTCATACACGTCGGGGCTTTCTGTCAGGTAGGTTTCGGCCGTCATCCGTTTGTGGCGCACATAGGTATCGGTTCGCAGGGTAGGGTGTAGTTCGGCGGGGTCAACGGCCGTTACATACTGTTTGTGTTGGCGCAAGATACGTGTCCACCCGCCCGGAGCCGCCCCCAAATCCAGGGCTGTGCCATAGGCGGGTAACTTGATTTGGAAAACATCCAGAGCTTCTAACAACTTAAATTCTGAACGACTGATTTGCCCTGGTTCGCGGGCAAACCGGTGAATGCCCCCGGCCCAATCCGACAGGTTGTGGGCTGTGAGTGAAATGCCCAGGTAAGCAACCAATGGGTGGGTCTCGTCGGCGGCTACCACAATGGAGACAACCTGGGCCGGAGCGCGTACATCTAGCGGGGTTTGGGTAACCGCAAGAATGGCCTGGGAAACGACCGAATTGACATCAAACGTTTTGTAGGGCACCTCAGCCAGCAGACGGGTTTGCACCGAAAACGGCAACCCAGGGGTGAGCAAGTCCAGGATTTCTGCTTTAATCCATTGGGTCAACGTGTGAGGGTCATCGGCCGTTCCATTCAAGGGCAGGCGCAAATGGGCAGGGCAAATGTGACGCACAAAAATGGGTGGCTGGTGCCGCCACTGCTCTGCCAGTTGGGTAAAACCATCTTCTGGTTTGACCAGCCACACACCGGCCGCCAGTTCTTGTAAGACCTCTGTTTTAGCGCGGGCGCGACGCAACTCGGCCAATGCCAGGTCGGCAAAACCGGGGTCACAAGACAAGATGACAGGAATGATGAAGGGGCGTGTGTACATGAATGATTACGGGCGTTTCAGGCCCACCAAATGTTCTGTCCGACTATGGGAATGCAGCCGCCATGTTTCGCGGGTGGGGTGGGCGACATATTCAAAGTGGGTGACACCTGTATTATGCGTCCAAATTTCGCACCGCCGCCAGGGGCCGATGTTAAAGACATGATCATACACCATCTCTATAACTCCGCCATGACAAATTGCCAGAACAGTTTGAGCGGGATATTGTTGAACCATTTCCTCGATAAACATGCCGACCCGTATTCTGACGTGCATTAAACTCTCGCCCCCATCTAACGCCGGGGTAATGGAAGCAAACGGCCGTTCGCTGCCCCAATAGTCGGCGTATTTTTGTGGTAGGCTGTCTGCGGGCCAGGCTGTGTGATCCAGGCGATTGTTGCCGATTTCGCGCAACCGGTCATCCCATTGCACGGAGTGGTTGTAGGCCACAGCCAGGGGAGCGGCCGTTTCCCGCGCCCGTTTCATGGTGCTGGCATAAATGGCATCTACTTTGGGCAGTTTTTCAGGCAGCCAGGCCGCCAGGGCTGCGGCTTGTTGCTGCCCCAACTCAGTTAAGCCTTCGTCCACATTGCCACTGTTCCAATCAGGTAAATTTACATAACTTTGTCCGTGTCGAATTAGATATAAGTGCATATTGTTCATCTAGTTCCTTGTATACCCCCGGAGAGTATAAACTAACATTTTCATTGAGGTTGGAGATTAGAGATTGACCAATCTCCAATCTTCAACCTCC
>CAZPEJ010000291.1:0-6693 GCA_964585465.1 uncultured Ardenticatenaceae bacterium | reverse complement strand
CTGAAAAAGCAGGGGATCAGGCCATCCGCAGCTACGCCAACCCGGAAGCAATTCGCCTGTTCAACACCGCCCAACAAATCGCCGCCAGCTTACGAAGTGGAGAAGGTGTCAGCATCATTTCGCCTGCGCGCCAGGCACATTGGGCCTTGCAACTGGGGGTTGCCTACCTGGGGGTGGGGCAAATGACCGAAAGCCGCGCCAACCTGCTGCGGGCATTGGAACTGCTCGGCTGGCCGCTTCCCCCAACCGCCGGGCGGATGACAGTGGGGTTGATGGGACAATTGCTGAAGTTGTTAAAACGGCCGTCTTCCCCGGCCCCCGCCGATCAACACCCCACCTACCGCGAAGCCGCCCAGGCATATGAACTGTTGGGGCAAATCTCCTACCTGACCAACCAAACCCTGGCTACCATCTACAGCATGATTCGTGGCCTCAATCTGGCAGAATACATCGGCGACTCCCCCGAACTGGCCCGTGCCTGCATCAACGTCGCGGGTGCCCTGGCTTTGGTACCCCTGCTTTCTGCCTCTGCCACCTATGAAAAACGGGCCTGGGCAATGGTGGAGAAGTTAAATCATGTGGTTACACGCAACTATGTGGCCTGGATTGGCAGCGTCCCCAAAATTAACGTAGCCCGGTGGGAAGAAGTGACACACGGTTTTGAGGAAGCGTTGCAACTTTCCACCACGTTGGGAGATTGGCGGGCGGCTGGTTTTTGCCTCAATGGCATGGCCCATGTGGAAACATATCGGGGATATTTGCACAAAAGCAATCAGCTTTTTGATGAACTGTACAAAATCGCTGTAGCAGGCAAAAACATTGGGCATGAATCCGTCGCCTACAGTGGCAAAGCGGGGAACCTGGTTCACATGGGCCAGTGGGACGAAGCGATGCGACTGTTAGAGATAGCCATCCCCCTCTCGGAGCAGACCGGGGACGAAATTGCTACCTTTGCCCCCAAAGCCTTGTATGCAAAATTGTGCTGGCAAATGGGCAAACGAGAAGGCATCTGGCAAACGGCCGAATCCCTCTTTCAACACGTCAGTCACTCCTCTGCCACTGCTTTTGGCAATACCAGAACGTTCTCCTATTTGTTAGACCTGCTCTTGCTGATGTGGGAGGAGTCACCCCGCCCCAAATTACCCGAAAAAACCCAGGTGTTATGTAAACAATATCTGCGTTATGCAAGGGTCTTTCGTTTTGCGGCAGCCACAGCCTTGCGCCACCAGGGGCAATATGAATGGCTGAGTGGTCGCCCGGCCAAAGCGCACCAATCATGGCAAAAAAGCCTGACCACCGCCCAGGAAACCAGAATGCCGATTGAAGAAGCGTTGACCCATGACAAAATCGGCCGTTTCCTACCCCCCGATGACCCCCAACACATCTACCACCTGCGCCAGGCCCTTCGCATCTTCACCGAACTAGGAGCCACCTACAACGTCGCCCAAACACAAACACTCTTGCAGGCAAACGAAGCGTAAAAACAAACATCCCCCTCTCCACTGCCCACTGCCCACTGTCCACTGTTCACTATCCCCTATCCTACTCCGCCCAACCAATAATCTCCACTGGCGGCAGGCCAAAACATTGCAAAATGCCGTTGGCGGCCTGCATTCCCCCCATCACGGCCGATTCCACACACCCAATACTCAACAGCCCGTTATACGTCCAATCCCCTGCCAGATACAAATTATCGAAGCCAGAATTAGCCGGGTGTAGCCGATATTGCACACTATCCGCCACACTCAGCACATACCGACCCGACGGCTCCACATTGGCACGAATGTATTGGGCATCCAGCCGGGCCTCCCCCACAGCTTCTTGCGGGTCAATCAGCAGTTCCCAATTCAGTTCATCAGGCGCGCCCGCCTGGGTAGCCAGCGGCCAGAGGTAACGCACATGGTTTTTTAGCATAAATAGGGCATTTTGTTTCACCTGCTCCTGCTGCTGGTGGGGATAATTTACATCTTGTGGAGGTGGCAGGTGTAACCCGTCCCCACCGGTTAAGGCCCCGCAGATGTAAGCCACATAGTTGGGGTAGTGGTCATCGGGCCAGGATTCTTTGGGGATAACGTGGGAGAAGTCGCTCCAGCTATCCAGGCCACTTTGGTCAGGATCGGCCGTTACGTCATACCCGTTCACGGTAGCAGCCTCCTCTTTCCAAAAGACCCAACCCAACCCGGCCGTGTCGGGTCTCATCCATAACTGCACCGCCTGGGTAGGAATGGTTTTAACATTTTGCACCATCTTTTGCCAGGCCGGGTTGACATTGATGAGTTCCTCACAGGTGTAAGGGATGCCCCCCAGCGAAATACCCAGCACCACCAGGTCAAACTCCTGCCCCAACGTCAAGGTCTTGGGTTTACCTTGCCAGGTTGTCCAATAAGATTCCAAATCTACTCCCTTGAGTTGGTCGCCTTCTTTCAGTTGTTCATAACGGGGTTGGGAAGGCCAGCAAGGCAGTCGCTTGACTGGGATTAAAGGTTGGTATTCGGGGTATTCCTCCTTCAGGGTGGCTTGTTGGGTCATGGAGATTTGGCTAATTCGGCCGTTTTCCACATGCAGCCCTTCTACCTTGTGAAAAAATTCAAACTTCACCCCCCGCCGTTTTAACACCTCATAAAACGGGGCAAATACCACATCCCCCATGCCACCAATCATGCGCCATTGGAACGCCCCTTTGTAGGTGAAGTAGAGGCGCAACGACACATGCAGCACCACACCCGCCGCACAGTTGGGTTTATGGGGGTCGCCGTTTTCATAAGCAAATGCCTGGTCGTACAGGTTTTGGTACACAAAAGGTAAGGTAAAGGTTTTATCCAGGCCGTGTGCCAGCAGCCAATCGGCAAAATCAAGGTGGTTGAGGCTGGCTAACCCCTTTTTTTCCACGTCGTCGGCAATCATGCCGCGCACAATTGAAGTTGCCAGGTCGAGCAAAATCCAGATGTGGCGCAGGTTGGGGTCTTGGTCTAACTCTTTTTCTAGCAGCCCCCACAACCAGGATTTGAAGTGACCCAACAACCAGATAACAGTGCTACTGCCATCGCCAGGAAGGAAACGGCCGTATTTTTCTGGTTCCGCTGTTATCCTCCCTGCTGCTGCCAGCAACATCAACCCAGCCGCATAGGCACTATCCTCAACAAACTCCTTGATCTCTTCCACCAGCCGCGACCACCAGGGCAACACCCGCACCGCCATCGGCAAACCAGCCGACAAACCAGGGGTCTGGGGCTGTTTGGCATTTTTTAATAGATACCCCATCTCTTGAACCAACATCACGATATACTCACCCGCAGTGGGAAACTCTCCGCCTTGCCCCGGCACCGCATCGTTGGTGGGAAACGTCATCGGCCAGTGATTCCATTGCCCGTTGATAGTCTCCTCGTAAATGGTAAAGCTAAGGGGTTTGAACGCCTCTTCCCAAATGGAGAGTGGTTCTCCGGGTTTACGCCCCAACTCATGGTAACACGCCTGCATCATTTGGAAGGCATTTTCGTAGAAACCGTACCAAATGTGAGGGCCATGTTCCTCAATTCGGCCGTTTTCTCCCCGTCCACTGGCCCCCTTGCCCCCCAGCCGCCAGCCCATCTGGTAAACCGTAATGTCATACAACGATTGCCAGTCAGGCGCATTAGTCAGGTTATAAACGGCCGTCATGGCCCCCGCCCCACTACCCAATACGGCGATCTTTTTTCTGCTTTGGTTACTCATGATGCCTCCTTAATAGCTGCTTGTAACTCAAGATTAACACAAAATTTTTAGGGTACGAATTGGGGTTTAAGGGCGAACAGCGAGGAGCGAGGCAGAGATTAACCACAGATAAAACGGATAAAACAGATGAACACGGATTCCCCAACCTGAAACGTGAAACCTGAAACGTGAAACTTGAAACCTGAAACCAAAACCCCCAAACTCAAAACTGAGTGGTAAAATTAAGGGCATGAACCACCGACTCACAGATAGCCGCTTAGGAAAATTGGGGGCTACGGCCCTATATGATGCGTTTGTCGCCTATCAAACGAACTTTACGGCCGTTACCCGCCGCGCTCAGACCCGTTTTGCAAACCAACAATGGGTTGAAGCCCAGGCTGATGCCGCCGAACGGTTGGACATTTACAAACGGTTAGTGGACAACACCGTGCAACAAATTTGCCACCTATTGGCCGACCGGGTGCAAAACAAAGTCGTCTGGGTCAGTCTGAAAGCAGTGTATTCCACCTTGATTGGCGAACGGCACGATTGGGAACTGGCAGAAACCTTTTTTAACTCCGTTACCCGGCGCATTTTCACCACAGTAGGGGTAGACCCACAGATTGAATTTGTAGACACTGATTTTGAAACCCCACCCACCCCACCCCGGCAATATGTGTATCGCAGTTACGAAGCGGCTAAAACGGCCGATTTCCTCCTTACCATTCTCCGCAACACCCCTTTTCAACAACAATTTCAGGACATTCAACGGGATGCGCGCCTGGCTGCTGAACGGATTGAGGCCCATGTGCGCCAGCTTCCTCTGCCTCCCGTTACCCGCGCCGAAATGATCAAACCCGTTTTTTACCGTAATAAAGGGGCCTATTTGATTGGTCGGCTAGTCAGCGGCGACCAATATGTGCCCCTGGCCCTGGCTCTGGTCAACACACCTCAGGGCATCGTAGTAGATGCCGTGCTGTTGACAGAAAGAGAAATCAGCATCTTATTTAGCTTTACCCACTCCTACTTTCAGGTGGAGGTTGAACGGCCGCACGATCTGGTTCGTTTCATCCAAACCATCATTCCGCGCAAAAAAACGGCCGAACTCTACATCTCGCTTGGTTACAACAAACACGGCAAAACAGAGTTATACCGCGACCTATTGCATTATCTAGCAGCGGCGGAAACCCAGTTTGAGGTGGCCCCAGGAGCCAAAGGGATGGTAATGACCGTGTTTGTCATACCCGGTTACGATTACGTCTTCAAACTGATCAAAGACCGTTTTGCTTACCCCAAAACAAATACTCGCCAGGGGGTAAAAGCCAAATATCAACTGGTTTTCCGGCATGACCGGGCCGGGCGGCTGGTGGATGTGCAGGAGTTTGAACATTTACAATTCGGCCGTTCCTACTTTACTGAATCCCTTCTAGCAGAGCTACAGCAGGTTGCCAGCCAGAGTGTATCCGTCCATGAGGACATTGTAACCATCCATCATGCCTACATGGAGCGGCGGCTCACCCCCCTGGATATTTACATACGAGAGGAAGAAGAAACGGCCGTTCGTGCAGCTATCATAGATTACGGGCAGGCCATTCGGGACTTAGCCGCCACCAACATCTACCCAGGAGATACCTTGCTCAAAAACTTTGGGGTCACACGACACGGCCGGGTCATTTTCTACGACTACGACGAAATCTGTTCTGTCACCGATTGTAACTTTCGCCATCTGCCGGTAGCCCCCACCTATGAAGACGAACTTTCCGACCAACCCTGGTTTCCCGTCGGCGAAAACGACATTTTCCCGGCCGAATTAGCCCGTTTTTTAGGGTTGCCCGCCCACCTACGCGAACTTTTTATTGCTCATCATGCAGAATTATTCGAGGTACAATTTTGGCACGATCTTCAAAAACGTCACCAGGTCAGAGAGATTTTGAGCATTTTCCCCTACGGAACAGGCAGCAAACTGGTCTAACAAACACCCTGTCGCATAAGACCAGAGAGAAAAATCCGCGAAAACCCGTTATATCCGCGTCATCCGCGTTCCATTACAACTTTTCCGACAAACTGCCAGGGAATTAACTTGAGAGATTGGAGATTAGAGATAACCCATCTCCAATCTCCAATTTCAAACCAGACGTTACTTAATTTCCAGCAACTCCACCTCAAAAATAAGTGTTGCATTGGGCGGAATCACACCACCCGCCCCGGCTTCCCCATACGCCAGGTTCGCAGGAATCACCAATTGCCGTTTGCCACCCACTTGCATGGTAGCTACCCCTTCATCCCAACCAGCAATCACCCCACCCGTCCCCAAAACAAATTCTAATGGTTGGGCACGATCCAGCGAACTATCAAATATGACACCGTTCTCTAACCAGCCGGTGTAATGAACAACCACTGTTTGCCCGTTTTCAGGCGAAGCCCCGCTACCCACCACCAGGTCATAATACTGTAAACCTGTTTCGGTGGTAGTGAAGTCTGCCTCGTCAACGGCCGTTGGCAGGCGTGGTTGTTCAAAAGACAGCAGTTCAATTTCCATAATCAACGTGGCATTGGGTGGTACCACCCCGCCCCCACCCTGTTCACCCAGAGCCAACGCTGGCGGAATCACCACATGCCGTTTGCCACCTGCCTGCATCGTCGAAACAGCCTCATCCCAGCCAGGAAACACCGATCCCCCCCCCAACACATATTGGTAGGGCTGCCCGTTTTGGGTCGAACTAGCCACATATTGATTTCCTTCTTGCAGCCAGACGGTGAAGTTAATGGTGACATTGGCCCCGTTCAAGGGAATCTCACCCTCTCCAACGACCAGGTCATAATACTGCAAGCCGCTTTCTGTGGTGGTCAGGTCAGATATTTCAACGGCCGTTGGCATGGGCGGCGTACTAAAAGAGACCAACTCCAGCTCCAAAATCAAGGTTGAGTTAGGCGGAATCACCCCGCCCCCTTCCACACCCAAACCAAGTTCTGGGGTCAAAACCAGTTGTCGTTTACCTCCTG
>CAZPEJ010000290.1:0-6714 GCA_964585465.1 uncultured Ardenticatenaceae bacterium | reverse complement strand
CTTGTGTTGAACTGTCATGTTGAGCGTAGACTGCGCTCAACTCCCCATTCCCACCGGAAGAACGGGATGCTTCGGAAGACCTCAGCATGACAAATTTTTGTATCTGGGATTTAATCGCAAAGGATACAAAGAATAAAAAGGTTTTCTTTTTTTGCGCCCTTTGCGGTGAATCGTTACAAAGTTTATTGGAGATACGGTTTCTCGCGCAGGGACGCAGAGGCGCAGAGGTTTTTTCTACTTTTCCCTCTCTGTGCCTCTTTGTTTGCCCTCTGTGAAACGCTGTGTCTCTGTATGAGTAGAGGAAATATGAAGGTAGCAGTTGGTTCTACAAATCCTGTTAAGGTGTCAGCGGTGCGCCAGGTGGTGCAACAGACCTGGCCGGGGGCCGAGGTGGTGGGGGTGTCGGTGCCGTCTGGGGTGAGTGCGATGCCCATGAGTGATGCAGAAACCATCGAAGGGGCTAAAAACCGG
Source organism: uncultured Ardenticatenaceae bacterium (assembly GCA_964585465.1). Lineage (GTDB taxonomy): Bacteria > Chloroflexota > Anaerolineae > Promineifilales > Promineifilaceae > CAZPEJ01. Next base: position 6,243 of record CAZPEJ010000290.1, on the reverse strand, counting down.
GCCACAGCCGCCAGGGAAGCCGCAACGGCCGATTTAGGGTTTGGCCTGGAAGGCGGAGTGCATCACGATCCGGTGGCGGGTTGGGTGTTACAAGGGTGGGCGGTGGTGGTGGATGTTAACGGCCGAACCGGGATGGGGGGAAACGGCCGTTTACCCTTGCCTCCCTTGTTGGTCAAACGTATCCTGGCTGGTGAAGAGCTAGGCCCTGTGTTGGATGACATCCTGGGCGAAAAAGATGTGAAACAAAAAGGGGGAGCGATTGGATTGCTCACGGCCGGGTTGATTATGCGCCAGGAAGCCTTTACCATGAGTGTGGCCTATGCCCTGGCACCTTTCCTGATGCCGTCGTTTTATGAGTGAGGTAGATGGTGTATGGCGTTACGTTATGTGCCATATGCGCGGGTTTTTATGGGGTAACGGTAACGGCCGTTATCACCACCTGGTCTGCTTCTTCGGCCGTTTGTTTCGTGCCCCAGCAGGTAAGTGGCTGAGAGGGTGAAGCCGCAACGAGCGTCCAGAAATTAGTTTGTCGTGACGACTTTGGTGGTCTAAACCGATGAAGCGGTTACTACGAACAAAACGGGAAGTTGTTTTTAGACAATTACGTAGCTTGTTGTTACGCAGGGGAGCGGAGGGTTGGAATGACGGCTACCTCGCCGCTCCAGGGAGACAGGGTAAAGGTGTGAGTGTGGTTTAAGTGGGGGAGGTGAAGGGATAACGGCCGTTCCGCCTCGCTCAGATTCAACGCCACCAAAACAGCCTCCTTTTCATCCTGTCGCAGGTAGGCATAGGTACCCGATGTGACATCCAGATGCACTGTCTCCCGTTTGCCATGCCAGAGGGCCGGGTGTTGGCGGCGAAAGTGAATCAACCAGCGATAATAAGCCAGCAGTTCCTTGTCCTGTTCATCTCCCCACCACATCGGCTGGCGGCATTCCGCCATGCCTTGCCCCATCTGGTCACGCATTCCATAAGTTTGCGACAGCCCGACCTCGGCACCGTTATACACAATCGGCGCACCGGCCAAAGTAAATTGACATAACGAAGCCAGCTTCAATTTTCGTTTATCCTCGTGTACCATCCAGAGAAAACGATCCATGTCGTGATTGTCCAGAAAACTGGGTAAACTGAAATGGGCTGGGAAAAACTGTTCGTGTAACTGTAAAAAAGCGTCAAATTGCGCCAGATTCATGGTGTTTACGGCAAAGGTGCGGCGCAAGGCCTGGGCCAACAAAAAGTCCAGGCAGCCATCAAACCGCCCTTCGTAACTCAGCAAGGTATCGGGTGAATGTACCGCTTCACCAAACAACCAGGCATCTGGATTTATCTTTTTCACCACCGCCCGCAACTCTGTCCAAAAATCATGGGTTGGCCCTAACACATAATCCAGGCGCAACCCATCAAAACCAATCTCTCCCAACCAAAAACGGGCACTTTGGAACAGGTAGTCGCGGGCGGGTGGATAGGCCACGTTTACCTGAGGTAAATCTTTTACACCAAAGAAGGCTTGGTAGTCGTGCGGCCAATCAATCCAGTTGTACCAGTGGTAATAATCACTATCTTTATCTTTGAGGGCGGTCTGGAAGGTCTGGTGGTTGCTGCCCCAATGGTTGGCTACAAAATCGAGTAACAGGCGAATGCCCCGGTTGTGGGCTTTTGTGACCAGTTCGCGGATGTCTTCCAGGGTGCCGAGGCGGGGATTGACGGAGAAGTAGTCGGTGGCGTGGTAGCCGTGATGGGTGTGGTCGGGGAAAAAGGGGTTGAGCCAGAGGCAGTTGAAGCCGAGGTCGGCGATGTAGTCGAGTTGGTCAATGATGCCGCGCAGGGTGCCACCGTAAATGCCGTTGAGGTCGCCGTGGGTGTCGTTCCAGTCTCGGCCGTTTCCAGGGTGAAAGCGGTCTGGGAAAATCTGGTACACGACGGCCCCAGCAGCCCAGGCAGGAGCGGCCGGGTCGCCCACCAGATAGGAGAAGGTTTCGCCGTTATCGGCCGGGATGGGTTCACCGTTACCGGCCGGGTAGGCCCACAGGCGGTAACGCACTAATGTGCCGTCGGGTTGGGGGGGCAGGGTGGCCTGCCAGGTCTGGTAATAGTGCCAGTTGAGTAAGTCCCATTGGGTAGCGACGGGTTGGAGGGGAAAAACGGCCGTTTCTGGCAGCAATTGTTCATACGTCACCTGCGAAACGCGGAACGGCAACTCCACCGTCACCGTAACCACCGGAGCATCCCCAGAACGTGGCGCGCGGGGGGTCAATTGATGCAAATGTCGTACCCCACTATGTTGTGCCTGGGCATACGCCATCCTTTTTTCTGTTGTGGCTAAAGATCCAAAAATGTGTTCGGGCATTCCACAGCCTCCTAAACGCTGCCGCTCTGGCTGGCAGTTTCCCATAAAAGATAACACCCACCGTCTGGGGTGGGTGTCTATGAACCGTTAGCGGGATTTTAACAAAATTAATTCAACTTACAAACGATCTCGATGAGGGTATGCAGTACTCACTGTTCAGTACTCAGTAGGGATTCGCCAATCTCCAATCTCTAATCCTCTTCAACGGAATGTCAATTTATGACCTTACTCCGTCTCACAAATTGGATTGATCACCTACCCTGATTTACGACAAAACAGCCCCTAAACCCATGCGGCGGCGGGTGGTAATGAGACGGCCGCTTCCGATTTGCTCGACATAATGCGACATCCGTTCACACTCAGCCACCAACTGGTCAAATTTGGTTTCGTCTAACAACAACAAACGGCTTTCTACCACTGCACGGCAGGTGGCCGGGTAGGGTGTATCGGCAAATAAGGCATACTCGCCAAAATGTTCCCCCGGCCCTAAACGCCCCACCACCTCTTCCTTACCCCCTTGCTCCAAAACCACCTCCAACTGTCCATCTGCCACGATAAAGAGGTGGGAACGGGCACTCCCCTGGCGCACCAAAACGTCACCCGCTTTCACCCGCCTGGATTGCAAACGGGAATCTACCGCTGCTAATTGTTGGGGGCTGAGGCCAGCAAAAATGGGCATCTTTTTGAGCAGGCTGCGGTTTTCGGCCCCGGAACTGACCTGGGAAGCCAGGGTGGTATCGGCGCGGAGCAGGGGGTCGAAACGGTCGCGGTCAATAATCAGGCATTTAACGGCCGTTAATGCCACATAATCAGCCAGATAATCCCCGCTATCCAACAAAGCAAAATTGCCAAAATACCCGCCGGTGGTCAAAACTGCCTGTTGCGAACCGTTGAGGTAAACCCCCACTTCGCCCGATTCAATCAGGTAAAAAGCAGTGGCGGATTGGTCGTAACGGGCAATGGTGATCCCAGGCCGTCCTTCCCAGGTACGAACCATGTCTGCCACCTGTTGCACTGCCGCCTGGTCAAACCCGGCAAAGATGTCTGCCTGGCGAATGAGGTCGGTGCGTTTGTCGCGGGCCTGAATAAACCCTTGTGCCAGTCCAGCTCCCCATTCGGTGTCTGCCAACACACTACGCCCCAGAGTTTCTGCTTCTAACCAGGGTAAACTGTCGTAGGCAGCCTGGCCGGTTTTGCGGGTAAATGGGGTGCCAGCCAGGTCATCCAGGCGATCTACCGCCAGCAGCAGGGCGGTGCGGCATTGATCAGCGATTTGCAAGATGCTGGCATCGGGGTCGAGTACACCGAGTGACAACATTTGTGCCTGAATCATGGTCAGGCGACGGCCGCCAAAAACCCGTTCGTAGCTGGCAAACATGGCTTGCATGAAGTGGTTAAAGCTGTTGATGAGCCGTTGACGTTCGCCAAAAACGGCCGTTTCTTCCACCCCATACCCTTCTAATCGTTGGAACTCGGCCAGAACCCCCAGGAGTAAATATAACAGCCCGGCATAGAGCCAGAGAGCCAGAACAGGGATGTGGAGTTGGGGGAAATGGAGCAGCCAGGGCAGGGTGAGAACGGCCAGCACTATGAGCAGCCAGGGCAAGGCAAAACGGGAAGCCCAAAAGTTTAATAACAGTGGGGTGAGGAAGATGAGGCCGGTGAAAATGGTAAACAGCAAAAAAGCGTTCGCCAGCCAGTGACTATTTCCCAGCCAGATAGTCAACCCGCCATAGAGTAGCCCCAATACAAAAAAAATAGCCATACCAGCTTTGTCGCTGTTTTCCAGGCGTTTGGGCCAGAGAATGTACCAGGTCATGACACTACAGGTAAAAACGGCCGTTCCAGCCACCACCAGACTTGTTTCTCGCCACCAGGGTTCGTCCACCACCCAGGCCAGGGTGATGGCAACAGGAACGGCCGTTAAAACCCACATCGCCCATTGAAACTGGGAGCCGGGTAGCTGCCGGGCCACACCCACAAATGTGGCAATCACCGCCAGGTGTAACAGCCAAAGGGTGACATTGAGCCAGATTTCTGCTCTGGGCAGGGTGGTGAGGGCAAATAGCAGTAGGGGTAAACCAATTAGCAGTGGCAACCCCACCAACAGGGCTAACACATCGGTGCGGGCCAGTAAATCCCGCCGGGCTAACCACTCCAGGCCAGTTTGAAGGCGGCTCCAACCATATTGCAGCAGGTAGTAGAGGGAGGGAATGATTAAAACGGCCGTTATCAACAATACCGCCACCTGCCCCCAAAAGCCTTGTCCCCACAACCCCTCTAAAAATGGCAGCAGGCGTGTCTGCCAGAAATAAAGTGCCAGCAAAATGGCATAGGTGGAATAAACCAAAGCTAGACTGCCGTAAAAGGCAAATAACCGTTCGGTGCGGCTGAGGGTATTGAGCAATTCGCGTGGGCTGCGGCTGTCGCGCCACTTCTGCCACACCGCTTCGCGCCAGAAACGAAAGGCGCGGTGTCGCAGGCCGGGCATATCTAACCAATCCATGAGCATAAAATACCCATCCAGTTCCAGCAACGGGTTCAGGTTGACAAAAACGCTCAGGTAAGCCACAAAACCCATTTGAAAGAGGAAGTTCACCCAGATAGTGCCCAGATAATGGGGGTAATAGAGGGAAACGGCCGTTAATACCCCTCCTACCACCCCCCCCACCACCAATCCACTGTGCGGCCCGGCCCAGGAAACGGCAATACGTTGGTGAGCAGGCAGCAACCAGGTATCGCGGGTATCTACAAAAAAGGCAGGCATTCCCCAATAAACCAAAAACCCACCCCGATTTAGTTCGCGGCCAAACCGTTTAGTAGCCAGTCCATGCCCCAATTCATGGATAAAAATCACCAGGGTATTTGCCAAAATGAGGCTCAAAATGCTCCAACCCCCATTAGCTGACAGTTGAAATGTGCCAGAGATGAATAAACGGCCGAATAACACCCCACCCAACACAATCACCGCCAGCAATACCAACTGCCCATACCAGGCAAACAACCAGCGAAACTGCCGATACAAGGGGGTAAAAAAGTCATCCAACCCGGTCATTGCCACTTCGCTTTGCAAAAAAGCATTGATCAGGCGGCGGCCCCGGCTGGCTTCCTCCCGTCCAGCCAGTTGTTTTTCGATTTGTCCATACAGGTCGGTGGGTTCATCTTGCAGGAAGTGGTTGTGGCGCAAATCATTTACCAAACTGGTAAGATGCCCAATCGGCAGAGAACGGTAACGCAACAAATTGTAAAACAGCAAATCTTTGATGCTCTTTTGCCCATTCATCTGCCACCACAGGGCATAATCCGCTTCCGATAGGCGCAAATAAGATTTGGTGATTGGCTCCTTGATGACATAGTAGCTGCCTTCCCTGGACTCCAACCGGGCGGCCTCTACTGGCTCCCGCCGCAACGGTTTGTAAGCAGTGGCATCTATGCTCTGTCCCAATGACTGCCAGAAATCGCTGTTTGGTAGGGTGTCAGTCATGGGCCTTAGTCTAACATGATTAAGCCGGAAAGGGGATAGGTGTTTTGAGTTTTGATGAATGGTATAGCGGAGGGGCACGGAGGGCACGGGACTAAAGCCCCGTGCTACCAAACAACGCCCTGTAAACAGGGCTTTGGGGTGGGCCAAAAAAGCTGGCTTCAGCCAGCGTTGTTTGTAGCACGGTCATTGATGACCGTGCATTGATGACCGTGCGTTGTCGCTTTTTTACGTCTGGCACGGAAGCACGGGACTAAAGCCCCGTGCTACCAAACAACGCCCTGTAAACAGGGCTTTGGGGTGGGCCAAAAAAGCTGGCTTCAGCCAGCGTCGTTTGTAGCACGGTCATTGATGACCGTGCATTGATGACCGTGCATTGATGACCGTGCGTTGTCGCTTTTTTACGTCTGGCACG
>CAZPEJ010000289.1:0-6724 GCA_964585465.1 uncultured Ardenticatenaceae bacterium | reverse complement strand
GATTGGTTCAATCTCCAATCTCCAATCTCAGTTCTGTAAGTTGTTTAATTTTCATTTCTTAACCAGTACCCAGTAAACAGTCAACAGTGGGCTGGCCGCAGGCTCAAAACCTGCGGCCAGGTGTGTTATGATGTCATCACAGCAAGATAGTGTCTGGAAAGAAGTGATCGAACATTATTTTCGGGATTGTATGGCCTTCTTTTTCCCCGAAATTGAGCGCGACATAGATTGGCACAAAGGGTATGAGTTCCTGGACAAAGAGCTTGAAAAAATTGTTCGGGATAGCAAACTAGGCAAACGTCTGGCTGACAAATTGGTGAAGGTTTTTCTGCAAAACGGCGATGAAACCTGGCTCTTGATTCATATTGAAGTACAAGGCAGCCCAGAAGATAACTTTGCAGAACGGGTCTACATCTATAACTATCGCATTTTTGACCGCTACCGACACCAAGTTATCAGCCTGGTTATCCTGACAGATAAAAACAAAAAATTTCGGCCGAATCTGTACCAGGTTGAACGATGGGGATTTGAACTAACCTTCCGTTTTCGCACCATCAAACTGATAGATTACACCCCACAATGGGAACAACTTGAATCTAACCCCAACCCCTTCGCCATTGTCGTAATGGCCCAACTCAAAGTGTTAGAAACACGCCACTCGGATCAACTGTTGCTTTGGAAGCTAAAATTGGTACGAATGTTGTATGAACGGGGGTATAATCGGCAGCAGGTAATCGAATTGTTCCGTTTTATTGATTGGTTGATGATTTTGCCAGAGGAGTTGGAACAAAGTTTTGTCGAAACCATCCACCAATACGAGGAAGAAGGCAAAATGCCCTATGTGACCAGTATAGAACGATATGGCAGACGCGAGGGATTGAAAGAAGGATTGCAAAAAGGGTTACTAGAAGCTATTGAAGTGGCTTTAGCGTTGCGGTTTGGTCAGGTTGGTTTGAACCTGATGCCCGATATACAGCAGGTGAAAGATGTGGAACAGTTGCGTGTTATCAAAAAAGCCCTGTTAGAAATAAACAATCTGTCGGAAATATACCCCCTGTTGCCCATAAAACCGACTCAAACTAATTAAACCTACCCCATTGCACCAAATGGTTCAAATTCACAAGGCACTTAAAATTCTATAAAGAACCTAAAAAACCTTTGTCCTTTGTCGTGAAGTCCCAGAAAAAAGGAGAAAATTGATATGATTTTGCATTCCCAGGAACGCATTGAGGCATATACCCAGAAGGGGTGGTGGGGAACGGATACGCTGGACGATTTATTCCAACGCAATGTGGCAGCCAGGCCAGAGGCTTTGGCTCTGGCAGACCCATTGAACCGGGCAGATTTTACCGACGGGGCAGCTAAAAAGATGACATGGGCGGAGGTGGAAACGGCCGTTTCCCGGCTCGCCACCATCTTCTTGCAACAAGGCATTGGCAAAGACGACATCATCGCCGTACAACTCCCCAACATCGCCGAACTGGTGCTGGTTTACCTGGCTGCGGCCCGCATGGGGGCCATTGTTTCCCCCTTCCCCGTACAATACCGCGAATACGAACTGGAGCAACTCATCAACTTTCTGGAAGCCAAAGCCTTTATCACCACAGCCCGCATTGGCACACACAAACAGGTGGAAATGGTGGAACAAATACGGCCGAAACTGCCCACCCTCCACACCCTCATGGCCTGGGGATTAGACCTGCCAGATACCGTCCTTTCTCTTGATAACCAGATGGGCATCGCCCACGACCCAACCCACCTGGCCGAACACCGCACCCAATACCCCACCAATGCCAACGAAATCTTCACCATCTGCTGGACATCCGGCACCGAAAGTATGCCCAAAGGCGTGCCACGCAGCCACAACGACTGGATCGCCATTGCCTATGCCACTGTAGACGGCGCAGACCTGCGCGGCAGCGATAACCTGCTCAACCCCTTCCCCCTGGTCAACATGGCAGGCATCGGCGGCATGTTAGTTCCCTGGCTGCTCACCGGCAGCAACCTGGTCATGCACCACCCCTTCGACCTGCCCACCTACCTCAAACAAGTGGCCATCGAACAAATCAGCTACACCGTCGCCCCACCCGCCCTGCTTAATATGCTCCTCATGCGCGAGGATGTGCTGGCAAAAGCCAAACTCGATACCCTGCGCGTCATCGGCTCTGGTTCTGCCCCGCTTTCACCCTGGATGGTCAAAAGCTGGCACGACAAATTTGGCATTCATGTCACCAACTTCTTTGGCTCCAACGAAGGCACCGCCCTCATCGGCGGCCCAACCGACATCCCAGACCCCGAAAAACGCGCCCTCTACTTCCCCCGTTTTGGTGTAGACGGGTTCACCTGGTCCGGGCGTGTGCCGCAGGGCATCAAAACCCGCCTGGTAGATGCGGAAGGTGTAGAGATTACCGGGCCAGGTAAACCCGGAGAATTACGCATTCAAGGCCCAACCGTATTTGCTGGCTACTGGAAAGGAGCGCAACGTGGCCTGCACCCCTTTGACGAAATGGGCTATTTCTGCACAGGCGATGTGTTTGAGATTGCTGGCGAAGGGGCCGATGCCCGTTATTACCGCTATGTAGACCGCGCCAAAGACATCATCATTCGCGGCGGCACCAACATTGCCCCGGCCGAAGTGGAATCTCTGCTGCTGGGACATCCCAAAATTGCCGATGTGGCCGTGGTTGGCTACCCAGATGCCGTGTTAGGCGAGAAGGCATGTGCTATTGTGGTGGCAAAACCAGAACAACAAGTCACGCTGGATGACGTGGTGGAGTTTCTACGCGAGAAGAAGATTGCCAGCTACAAATTACCAGAACGTTTACTGGTAGTGCCTGCCTTGCCCCGCAACCCGGTTGGTAAAGTCTTAAAACGAGATTTACGTGAACAGCTATACCAGGCAAAGGCATAAATTAAGAGTTTGAGATGCAGGAAGCGTGGGGGAAAGACAGAAAACTATCCATCATTTTGTCCATATAGTGTTTAACAAGATGAACCGTTTTCTTCACAGGTCTCATAATTGGTGGCCAGGGTTATTAACTCTGTTCGTACTGTTGGCTATTTATGTCTCGACTTTACAAACAGATGTTAATGGCCATTCTCATGGTTACACATTGGACACTGGAGAAATTCAAGTAGCGTTGAATGTATGGGGAACCATTCACTATACAGGGTACCCCCATTACACAATACTTAGCTCCTTAGTAGTTTCAGTATGCCGTGTTTTTAACATGAACCCGGCAGTGGCAGCCTCGTTTTCCTCACTCCTCTGGTCTTTGTTAGGGTTGTTTTTCTTTTATTTGATCTTGTTGTTGTTGATGCCTGAGCAGTGGGTTTTACTATCCCTGGTTACATTGGCGATGGGATTAGTAGAAACATTTTGGTTACATAGTGTTATTGCTGAGGTATATAGCTTTAGCTTATTTTTGATGGCTCTGGCAGTGTGGCTTGGCGTGAAGTTGGGAACAACGTGGCAACAGCGTAAATGGGTTTGTCTGTTGTTGGTTTTGGGAACGGCCGTTGCACACCATCGTATTTTTGTTCTACTATTGCCCCTTGTGGGTTTGTTATTAGGTCCCAATGCCTGGGTTTGGCACAAATCTCATAAACGGTATGCCTTGTATACCCCATTACTTTTTCTGGCACCATTTTTGGTTTATTTCTATCTGCCCTTGCGAAAATGGCAACACTCTGTCTGGGTATATGGGCAGCCTGACACCTGGGTGGGTTTCTGGCAACAGTTTACTGGGAGCGAAGTAACTGGCGATTTAATGCGTTTGCCACAATCTCTAGGAGATTTAGTTGACAATGCTCATTTTCTCAATCAACACCTGACACAACAACTGCCCTGGGTGGTCTTACTGCCAGGAATAATAGGGCTATTCTGGTTGATGAGCAGATTTCGCTTAACAGGTATGGCTTTTTTGTACGGAACGGCCGTTTTCCCTCTTTTTATTTACCTTTTTCCTCGCGCAGTTTGGGCACCAGCCGTTCTCATGCCAGCCCTATTTTGTGTTATGGTTGGAAATGCCTATCTGTTAGCACAACTTGGAAAAAACCAACCATTACTACGCTTTCCTACATGGCTGGTTAGTCTACTGCTTGCTCTATTCCTGTGGCAACAAAATCTACCATTCGTACAAGAATTAACGCTTGATCCATCCGGTCGTGAAATCATCAATCTACTACAACCAGTGGCTAACCCAATAATAGACGAAAACAATAAACCAGTCGTTGCAATACCTTGGGGCCCTCTTTTTTTTGCAGCAGCCTATGGAAAATATGTCACTCAAGAATTAGCCCCGTTACAATTAGTTGATCATCGGGCAGATTTTTCAACTTTGTTAACTAAAAGCGGCCGTATTTTAACCCCTGGCTTGTTGTTAACCTATTGGCCACCTTCGCAATGGCAAACATGGTTAGGCCCCATCCGCTTTTCCGCCATTACACCAGACATCGTTGCAATTTACCCCCCATCACCTGCCGCAAACCAGCCAGTTAATAATATCAACTTCCAATTAGGTAACGGTATCCGCATTCGCTCCCTTTTAGGTCCCTACAGACAAAACGATAAAATAACCCTTACCATTTTTTGGGAAGCAACTCAACCAATTGATTACGATTACAGCGTCGCAGTGCATCTATTGACTCAATTCCCCCCCACCAATCCAACAGATCTTCTAACTCAAGCCGATGCTATCCATCCAGTTCAAGGATGGTATCCTACTTCGCACTGGTCAATTGGAGAAATCGTAACCGATCAATATCAATTACTACTCCCCCCAGGACAACAGGAGGCAGTGTTAGCCATCACCATGTACCGGCTCAACGAAACTGGGCAGTTTGTTAATGGTCAATGGTTTGTCTCATCAATCAATAGTACCCCATAAAACGTAACGACTAAGACACGCGATGACGATGTTTGCAAAACAAGAAAATGGGACGCGGATGAACACGGATAAAACGGATCAACGCGGATTTTTTTGTAAATCAAACAATTTTTAGCCGCCAACCTCTCAAAAGAGGCGACATCAAGTTTTTGAATGACACAAATTGATAACCTTTGACCCGCGAAAACCCGCCAAACCCGCGAAATCCGCGTTCCATTCAAAATCTGCAAAGATAGTAACATGCAATGTTTCAACCTCAAGTTGCCCATGGCAATCTGCGCTAAAAACATCGCATATCCCCAGAAAGGATTCGTCATTACTATCCATCTTGAGCGGGTGAATGCAAAGGGATATAATAGGGGATGAAACGTTATGTCAAACAAACAGCTGATTACCAAATTATTTGAATATACTTACTGGGCCAACGGCCGTATTTTGGCTTGTGCCGCCCAGGTCAGTGAAGAACAGTTACGGGCAGGAATGGAAAACGGCCGTTCCCTGCATCAACTCCTCTTCCACATCCTGCGTACCGAGTGGGCCTGGCTGCGCGTCTGCCAGACCGGGGTACAACCCGATAACCCCATCCAGCCAGACCAGTTCCCCACACTGGCCGCCTTGCAACAACAGTGGCAAGACGAACAACAACGCATGTTCACCTACTTGAATAACCTCAGCGAAACCGCATTAAATTCACCAACCACCATTCAAGATTGGCGCGGCAACCAGTATCAACTCGTGCTGGGGCAGCTATTAACTCATGTAGCCTTACACGGAATGCAACACCGCAGCGAAGCCGCTATGCTCCTGAGCCAATACGGCCAATCCCCTGGCGACATTGACTTTTTCTTTTTTATCCTGCAAAACCCATGAAACCGGGAGCCATAACACGTTGGGGGGCATTATGTCTCGTTTTGTTGTTGGCTGCCTGGGTTGCCACCCAAAACCAGGCAGCCCCCCAACTCATTTTGCTGACCCTGTTATATTTGATTACTATTCATTTCAGCCTGCCTTTTACCTGGGGGGCGGTGGGGTTAGTGCCAGTTGTTGCAGTAAGTAGTTTATTAACGGCGGGGGGGAAAACGGCCGTTTCCCTCTTTTTGCTTTCGTTTCTCCTGGCCCAACTCATCCAGCCCTTGTGGCGCCCCCTGTGGGAATCGCTGGAAATAGAACGGCCGTCCTGGCGCACCCGGCTAACAACGGGCCTCATCTATTTGTTACCCCTGCTTGTTTGCAGCCGCATTGACCAGTCGAGTGGTAACACCCGGCTAATTTTTGAATTCAGCCTTCGTTATGGCATCACCTACCTGTTCGTCGTGGCGGCAGGGTGGTGGCTGGCAAAACGGCCGTTTTCCCACCTCTTCCCATCCCCAATCATTTCCATTGCCGCAGTTGGTTTTTTGTCTCCTACTTTTGCCGTATTGGGCAACCCCATCTTTTTGCACAACGGGTTACCTGCCTTTGTCCTTTTTACTCTGAGCATTGCCGTTTTTACCATTCTGATCTGGCTCTCCTGGCAACGCCGCTTCATCCTGGAACAACAATTAACCCAATTTACCCGGCTCAACCACACCCAATCCACCTGGCGCGAAACTTTCGACCTGTCCGACATCCTGGCCCACGCCCACCAACAAACGGCCGTTTTAGTCAACTGCGACACATTTACCATCTACCTGCCACAAAATCACCCGCCCCACTTTGCCGCCCACCAGCGTCAACCCGGCGATACCAAAGGGCAATTCCCACTCACCCGCACCCCATTGCCCCAACTGGACGATTTTAGCCAATGGGTACTCACACACGGCAAAGTATTAGAAATTACCCCGCAAAACCTCCAT
>CAZPEJ010000288.1:0-6734 GCA_964585465.1 uncultured Ardenticatenaceae bacterium | reverse complement strand
CAGACGACTTACATGCCTTTATTCGCTCCCAAATGTATCAACCCGTTTACCACAACTACCTCTAACAGAAAAATTTACCTCGCGCAGGGGTGCAAAGGTGAAAACCAACCCCCTGCGCTGGCCGATGGAAGCTAAAACGTTTGGCTCAGTGTACATAGGCCTGTTCTGTTTCGTATGAATATCGCTTCATACGCAGCACTTGACGCATCTGGTCAAGCAATTTAGGTTTGGTTGTCATAAGGGCATTACTTCCCGTTGCTCCTCCACCCATTTATCCCTATACTTAAACAAACGTACCATTCGCAAGAAGTTTCTCATGCAATTCTGCCGGATAAAACCCCATTTTTCATCTTATCCAACAAGATTTGCAGGTATGTATATCATATAAGCCGTTTATCCCGCAAAATGTGCCGCATAAGATGCATTTTGAGAGTTTATCCAGCAGATGTGCAGTATAATAAGTGTTAGCCCGCAAACGAAACAATAAGAGGCCTCATTGGTAATGAGAAAATATCTTTATGTCTTTTGCCTATCAGAGACGGGATGTCATGAACCAAAATAGCAAAATCAAACGAAATGTTGTGATTTATATAATCGGAGTTTTATTTTTGGCGACCGTTGGTGGTGTGGTTACAGCCAGTGGTAACGAAATTGGCGGGCTGATCTTCGTCACTGGTCCTTTATTGATGGTGGTATTGTTAAGATTCTTCGGGGGCGACGGTTGGAAAGATGCTGGTTTAAGCCTAAATATAAAGGAAAACTGGCACTGGTATCTGTTTAGTCTGTTTGTATATCCAATCATCATGATCATGGTAATTATGCTAGGTGTGCTATTGGGAGTAACCAAGATTAATGGCAATCTCAATTCCCTGCTACCAGTAGTTATTGCTGGTTTTGCAGTTCAACTCATTCCAAGAATGATTTTTGCAATGTTTGAAGAATGGGGTTGGCGTGGCTATCTTGAACCGCGTCTTATTGCATTGGGTGTACCCGACATACGGCGGCATTTATTCGTCGGAGCAGTTTGGGCACTTTGGCATTTTCCACTGGTTCTCTCCACTGCCTATACTGAAATTCCATATACAATCTTTTTCCCGTTTTTTGTAGTCGCTATCATACTAACAGCCGTCGTATATGGACAACTCCGAAAAGCAAGTGAAACTGTTTGGACATCTGTTGTGATGCACGGTATTGGGAATGCTTTTGGATGGGCAATCCTCCAAAATAATTTACTGACTTTCAATAATAAATTATTGGCTAATCCTGCACCGGAGAGTATATTAAGCATTGTAATCATTAGTGTTTTGGGCTGGTTGATGTTATACAACGGAAGACAAAGGCTCATTAGCAAAAATGCAGGCTAACAAAACGTACACCTGACTTGTGGGACTGCCCTTCGGGCGTGCGGCATTTTCGAGCATTTTCCTCACTTCGAGTTTTTCCTGCTCCCAAGCAGAGTCCGCGCCCGCCCACCCGCAAATACCGCAAATCGTTGGGCGGTCCACGAATACGATTAAGTGATGACTAGGGTAAAAATATGGAACAGAAAACTGCTTTCGAAAGATTTGCCCCAGAGATTCTTAAGGTTTATCACCGAGACAAGGAAACCTTTTGGGCAGCAGTCATGGCTCCCTTTTTAGCAAACCAAGTCTCATTTCTTGCATGGCTACAAAACATCAAAGTTGGTATTGGGCTTATTTCAGCATTCAAGGGATTGGACGATCAGGCTAAGAAATTATTGAGGGATTTCAGTGCTCCCCTTGGTTTTGATGTGACAAAATGGAATAGTAATCGCCTTCAATATTTCAAAGATGCCTATCCAGTATTTGCATTTCTAGTGGTTTGGATGGATGAGGAAGGATTAGATGAATTAGTAAATAATTTCGGGGAAATCTTGCGAGCCGGCGTGTTTGCAGTGGCTGGTTATGGTATTTTGGATGCAAATGTTGACAGCGATGCTCCATCTCCCGTTGAGATATTAACTGCCCAGACTCTTATTGCTGAATATGAAACTTTAGCTCTCGGTATTTTTGGCGTTTCCAAAGTCAACCTGGAAATCATGCAACGGATGCGCACTCTATTTCTCGAAGCAGAGATAAAAGAAAAATCCATGCGCGGCAAAGCCAGTCCATATCGCCTTGATACCCCCAAAGACCTTGGCGCTAAAGGAGCCAACTCTGTTACTCCTTTTATGCTAAGTCTAGAGCGGCTTGGTAAGGCATCTCTCATTGATGATTACTGGGAAGTTTTCCTCTTATTCGGAGCCGCTATTCAGATGATTGATGATTGGAATGACTTGGAGGGCGATCTAGCGAATGGGCATTATTCCTATGTAACTTTAGGCTTCGATAAACTGCATCAGCTCAACGATCCCAAGAAAACAGCACAACTACTCCGTGATGATAAAAAGCGGATTCAGGATACTTATACTTGTAGTAAAGAGATGCTTGCTCAATCTCGTGTGATTCTAAAAAGACTGAATGATCCATATTTGGTCAGGCTCGTCGATGTTACGGAAGCTCGCCTTGATTCATTCTTCCAAAAAGAATTGAAAATGATGTGATCTTCTTACAGACCCAACAATGCTTGCTATGGACGGGTGGTGGGCTATGGCATTTTCGAGCATTTTTCCCGTTTCGCGTTTTCCCTGCTCCCAAGCAGAGTCCACGCCCGCCCACACATAGGTAACACCAGCCGTTTGGCGGCTGTGAATCATATTTTTTCAGGAGAGTGATTATGAATATTGGATTACAAATACCCTCATTCAAATACCCCGGCGGCACGGCTGCGATTCGACCCAAACTAAAAGAAATCGTCACTGTTGCCGAAGATGCTGGTTTTTGCAGTCTCTGGGTTATGGATCATTACTATCAAATCAAAGGGTTGTTCGGAGAAGCCTACACTGACCCGATGTTGGAAAGTTATACCACGCTCGGATATTTTGCCGGGCTAACGGAAAAAGTCTCTCTCGGTGTCTTGGTAACGGGTATTATTTATCGCCATCCCTCGGTTCTGATAAAGATGGTCAACACCCTGGATATTTTGTCAGGTGGGCGGGCGTATCTTGGCATTGGCGCGGCATGGTATGAAGATGAAGCAAAGGGCTATGGTATCCCCTACCCTTCTACTTCAGACCGCTTTGAGCAACTGGAAGAAAATCTGAAACTGGCGAAGGCGCTTTGGAGTAGTGATGAGACATCCTTTATGGGTAAGCATTTTTCTGCGCCAGCAATCACCAACAATCCTCGCCCGCTCTCAAATCCACATCCCCGCATCATGATTGGCGGTGCGGGTCCGAAGAAGACGCTCCGAATGGTTGCTCAATATGCGGATGCCTGCAATATCGGCGATTGGGTAGGTAGAGAAAATATGCAAAAAGGGCTTGATGCCCTCAAAGGGCATTGCGAAAATCTGGAACGCGATTACGACTCTATTGAGAAAACGTCACTTGGCACCGTACATCTTTCTGAAAAAGATACTAGCGATGGTGTCATCAGACGCATCAAGGACCTCTCAACGATGGGCTTTACCCATGCAATTTTTAATATGCCGGACGTTTACAAAATCACCCCACTCGAAACCTTTGCAAAAGAGATCATCCCAGCCGTAGCAGAATTCTAAAATTAAGAATAACGCCAATGCAGGAAACAAACCAAATGATTAGCCACCCAACGAAGCGTGCACCTGACGTGTGGGATGCTGTGGCATTTTCAAGTATTTTCCCCGCTTCGAGTTTTTCCTGCTCCCAAGCATTGTCTACGCCCGCCCACACGCAGGTAACACAAACCGTTAGGCCTCCTGATAGGGTTATATAGGAATGAAAAATGAAAGGAGCAAGATGACATCTCACAAAGGGTTCACACAACAGCATCGCACGTTTGGTAGAGCAGCAGGCTGGGCTGTATTCTCCCTTACAGTAATTTACGCGTTTACGACGATTCTTGGATTTCTCTCTCTCAAATCGCCTCAGGATCCGATTGGGGACCCATACTTCACCATTATGGAACTACTCATAATCCTGTTGGCCCCCTTAATGGTCATTAACATGGTTGTAGTTCACGCTTACGCGTCTGAAGAAGTTAGGGCTTACAGTTTTACGGCACTTGTCTTCATGGTCATTATGGCAGGTATTACATCCAGCCTCCACTTTGTAGTCCTGACGGTCAGCCGTCAGATTGAAGCCGCTGGACTAACATGGGCTCCTCTGTTATTTTCTTTCAAGTGGCCTTCCGTAGTCTATACCTTAGATATCCTTGCATGGGACTGGTTCTTCGCTATCGCAATACTCCTTGCTGCGCCTGTATTCAAGGCAAACAAGTTAGAGAAAGCGGCGCGGCTTCTCATGATTATCAGTGGTGTCCTGAGTCTTGTGGGGTTGCTCGGTGTGCCATTGGCCATCATGAATGTGGAGTATTGGCTTAATGTGCGGAATATCGGGATTGTTGGTTATGCTTTGGTGTCTCCAGTAGCGTTTCTGCTACTAGCGATAGTTTTTGGACGTACTCAACCAGTATCTGGATAACCAAACAAAACCTCATTTGTCCCTTTAGGCCTAACATAGCGTACAGTGGATGGTGGGGATTCTGCCGCACTTTCAAGCAGTTTTCTACCTTGTGACCTTCACCCCCCGACAAATTTAGTTTTGTAGCCTGATTTTTGCAATTCAGCCGCAATCTTTTCGCGGTGATCCCCCTGGATTTCAATCACCCCATCTTTCATCGCCCCACCTGCACCACACAATTTTTTCAACCTTTTCTCCAAAGTTTCCAAATCGTCTGGTGTTAGCTGCAACCCTTGAATCAGGGTCACGGTTTTGCCGCCGCGCCCTTTGGTTTCACGTTGCAGGCGAACAGTTTGCTGCTCCGGCGGCACGCTTTTGGGTTTTGGGCATCGGCAAGGGTAGCTGCCACACCGTGAACAGCGTTTGGCAACGGCCGAATCTTTTGCAGTCCCTACGTTTCGTTTATCAGGATTCATCGGCTCCATTTTCATCCGATTCATGCAAAACAACAAACGGCCGTTACTTGTTGGTATAATCGGCAGCGTAACTGCTCAAACAGGCAATGTTTCGACCTTTGGCAAGCATAAAGAAAGTGATATGGTTCGCAAATTGGTCAATCTCTAATCTCCAATCTCTAAAGATGGCTAAACCTGTTTTTGAATGAACCCTATGATCGTTATACCACACGACGGGATGGAAATCAGCCAGGATACAGTGTTGGCTCCTGGGGTGTATGTGTTGCCGCATGGCTTGACCATCACGGCCGATTTTGTCACAGTCACAGGCCAGGATACGGTGTTGGTGGGGGTGGGGAAAACCGGGCAGGGCATCAGGCTCAACGGCCGTTCCCATGTCACCCTGAAAAATTTGCACCTACGCGACTACTATCATGGCATTGTAGCCCAACAATGCCACTCATTAACCATTGAGGGGTGTACGGTCACAGGAACGGCCGAACTCCCCGCCAACACCCTCTTTTTGGACATCTGGAAAACGGCCGAAAACCCTTATGGCGCAGGCATCTTCCTCTGGCAAGTCAACGATAGCCACCTGTTGCACAACGACTTGCAACACCAGATGAACGGGTTACTCAGTTACCAGTGCCAACGGCTAACCGTCAGTCACAACCTGGCAAACTATTGCAGTGGGTTTGGTTTTCACCTCTATGAAACCTGCCACAGCCTTTTTGAACACAATACGGCCGATTTTTGCTGTCGGTATGAACCGCGTGGAGAGCGTGTGGGGCATATGGGGGCCGACGCGGCCGGGTTTCTCATCGTCTATGGCTCCTGCCACAATACCTTCCGGCGCAACAATGCCCGCCTGGGTGGAGACGGCTTTTTCCTGGCAGGACTTACCCCTCAAGGGGAACATCGCGGCTGTGACCACAACTTGTTTGAGCAGAACGACGGCTCTTACAGCCCCAACATTGCCTTTGAAGCCACCTTTAGCCGGGGGAACATCTACCGCGACAACAAAGCCAACCGGTGTAACTATGGTTTCTGGTTGGGTTTTTCGCGGGAAAATGTGTTGGAGCATAACCAAATTAACGGCAATCGGCAGGCAGGCGTAGCGGTGGAAAATGGGGTGGAGATGAAAGTGCAACAGAATGAGTTCACCGCCAACTGGCACGCCATTTTGTTGTGGTCAAAACAAATTGAGCAGTTTGCCCAATGGGTGCCGGAAAACGACACCAGCCGCAACTGGCTAATTGCGGAAAACAAATTTGTGCAAAATGATAAAGCGATTCGGATTGCCGCCGACCAGGATCATGGGATTCGGCCGTTTTCTCCCTCTGCGCCGCCCCCCCACCACCACACCATACGCAACAACCGGATTCAAAACGGCCGAATTGGGATTGAACTGGCAAATGTCACCGATACCCTGTTAGAAAATAACCACCTGACCGGAAACGTCCAGGACATTGTTCAAATTGGGAATGGGGGTTCTGTGCAGGGAGAAAGAGAGAATTAACCACAGATGACACAGAGAAGACGGATAAACACAGATTTTTGATTAAAATTTAGTAATTGTTCGACCTCTCTGGGATTTAACCGCAAAGGATGTAAAGAACATAAAGGTTTTCTCTTTTTTTGCGCCTTTGCGGTGAATCGTTACAAAGTTTATTGGAAATAAGGTTTTTCGCGCAGAGACGCTGAGACGCTGAGAGAAAAACTGTGCGCCTCTGCGCGACCTACTAAACGTGGCAAAGAATAAAGAACGGCTCGATAAA
>CAZPEJ010000287.1:0-6772 GCA_964585465.1 uncultured Ardenticatenaceae bacterium | reverse complement strand
AGTGAACAGTTAGCAGTGAACGGTGAACAGTATTCAGTACTCAGTGGGCAGTACTCAGTGGGCAGCCCAATTTCCAATCTCCAATCTCCAATCCCTTCTCCCTCTACTGCCAAAGGCATCGAAAACATCAACCTCATCCTGCGGCGTGGCACATTTACCGTCGTCACCGGGCGGGTGGGCAGCGGCAAAACTACCCTGGTGCGGGCGTTGTTGGGGCTGTTGCCCAAAGATGGCGGCGAGATTTATTGGAATGGGCAATTGGTGGCAGAACCCGATAAATTTTTTGTGCCACCTCGCGCCGCCTACACTTCCCAAATTCCAGCCCTGTTCAGCGAAAGCCTGCGCGATAACATTTTGTTAGGGTTGCCAGAGGAGCAGGTGGATTTGCCAGGGGCGTTGTATTCGGCCGTTTTGCAGTCAGACCTGGTTCAATTGCCAGAAGGGTTGGACACGTTGATTGGTTCGCGGGGTGTCAAACTATCCGGTGGGCAGAAACAGAGAACGGCCGTTGCCCGTATGATTGTGCGCCAGCCAGAGTTATGGGTGTTGGATGATGTATCCAGCGCGTTAGATGTGGAGACAGAGCAGAAGCTGTGGGAAAGGTTACAAGTTTCTAGTTCAAAGTTTCTAGTTTCGAGTCAAACCCAACTTGAAACTCAAAACTCGAAACTCGAAACGCTACTGGTTGTTTCGCATCGCCGTTCTGCATTGCGCCGGGCCGATCATATTGTGGTGATGAAAAACGGCCGAATTGAGGACGAAGGTACACTCGGTGAACTGTTGGAACGCTGCCAGGAAATGCAACAGTTGTGGCAGGGGGAGGGGTGAAATCCGAACGCCTCCTGTTTGAGAGCGTGGTGGATGTTTCCATCTAGGCAACAACGGCCGTTTACCTTGCCTGCATATCACTTCAAAAAAGGAGTTTATGCAATGGCAAGAAGAACAAATGACCAAAACGGAACAGGCATAACTTAATTGAACAAACGCCTGCAACAGCAAACCAAAACGGGACGTTTTCCCTACAGCCGTGAGGGTGAACTGTGTCGAATGCAAATAAGGTTTTTTGTGCAGACCAGGCGCAGGGATGTAAGGGTTTTCCCTCAATGCACGGTTTGGGGGAACTCGGTACAATTTGCCCGGTGATCATCACCGTAATTGCAGAACCAGAAATGGAATGCAGGTAAACGGGATCAACGCGGAGAGTCTGGCGCGGGGGAGAGCCGGAGAAAGACTTTTGCGTTCCTGGCGGTGAATCGTTACCAAAATTTACTAGAAATGGGTTCGTTCGCCATTTTGACGGGGATTGTTCAATTGTTTATCTCTAATCTCTGATCTCCTGCATTTATAACGGCCGAATCCCCAATACCCATCAGGAGTTCTATGTATACCCCAAAACCTGAACATCAATTTACCTTTGGTCTGTGGACGGTGGGCAATACCGGCCGTGATCCATTTGGTGAGCCGGTGCGCCCGGTGTTATCCCCAGTTGAAATTGTTCATCTGTTGGCTGAAGTGGGGGCGTATGGCGTAAATTTCCACGATAACGACCTGGTACCTATTACCGCAACGGCCGTTGAACGAGACCGGATTGTGGCGGATTTCAAAAAGGCGTTGCAAGAGACAGGGCTGGTGGTGCCAATGGCAACCACCAATCTGTTTAGTGATCCCGCTTTTCGGGATGGGGCATTTACCAGCAACGATCCTCGCGTGCGGGCGTATGCGCTGCAAAAGACGATGAACGCGATTGATTTGGGGGTGGAGTTGGGAGCTAAAATTTATGTCTTTTGGGGTGGGCGCGAAGGGGTGGAGACGGACGCGGCCAAAGACCCGGTAACGGCCGTTAAACGCTCTCGTGATGCCATGAATTTCCTCTGCGACTATGTGCTGGATCAGGGGTATGACCTGAAGTTTGCCCTGGAAGCCAAACCCAATGAACCACGCGGCGACATTTACAACGCCACCACCGGCAATATGTTGGCTTTTATTACCACCCTGGATCACCCGGAGATGGTTGGGGTGAACCCGGAAGTGGCCCATGAACACATGGCAGGCCTCAACTTTACCCACCATGTAGCCCAGGCGTTGGAAGCGGGTAAACTGTTTCACATAGATTTGAATGACCAGGCTTTCGGCCGTTATGACCAGGATTTCCGTTTTGCGGCGGCTAATCTTAAATCGGCGTTTTTCCTGGTGAAGCTGCTGGAAGATTACGGTTATAACGGCAGCCGCCACTTCGATGCTCACGCTTACCGCACCTCTGACCTGGAAGATGTGAAGGCGTTTGCACGCGGGTGTATGCGAAACTACCTGATTTTGAAAGAAAAAGTACATCGGTTTTACGCCGACGGAGAGATTCAAACCTTGCTGACGCAAATTAACGCCGATGATGGGGCGATGGATGAGTTTAAGGGCAGGTATTCCCCGGCCAAAGCCCAGGCGTTGCGGGCACATGTTTTTGACCGCCCGGCTCTGGGGCGGCGCGGACAGCCTTATGAACAGTTGGATCAGTTGGTGGTGGAACTGCTGCTGGGGGTGCGGTAGATGGAGAAAAACGGCCGTTTCCTCGATCAACCTTGCACATCCCTGACCAACGGAACAGTGGAATTGTGGGTGATGCAGGCGGCCGGGCCGCGTGTTTTGGCCCTGTCGCTGGTGGGTGGGGAAAATGTGTTTGCGGAGTTGCCGGGGATAGGGATTGAGGATGCGGGATTCGGCCGTTTCCATTTTTGGGGTGGGCATCGGTTATGGCACGCCCCCGAAGTGAAACGGCGCACTTACTTTCCCGACGACCAGCCCGTTACCATTCGGGAAGTGCCACAAGGGTTGGAAGTGGTCGGCCCGGTGGAATCGGCCACTGGGTTGCAAAAATCGTTACGGCTGCATCTGCCCGATGACAGCGCGACGGTGGTGGTGGATCATATGTTGAACAATCACGGTTTGTGGCCGGTGGAGTGTGCCCCCTGGGCGATTACACAACTCAAGCCGGGTGGGATTGCCATGTTGCCACAACCGACAGAAACGGCCGATCCCGATGGTGTACAACCGAACCGTTCCCTGGTTCTCTGGCCCTATACAGACATCAACAGTTCCCATATTACCTGGGGCAACCGCTTTATTTTGGTGCATGGCAACATGACACAGGGGGCATTAAAGATAGGGTTTCCCAACCCGGCCGGGTGGCTGGCATACCATTGGCGAGGGACTTTGTTTGTCAAATCGGCCGTTTTTGACCCCCAGGCCAGCTATTTTGACCGGGGAGCTTCCAGCCAATGTTACTGCGATCACCGTTTTTTAGAGCTAGAAACCCTGGCTCCGCGCACCCTCATTCCCCCTGGAGGCACCGCTACCCATCGGGAGGTGTGGCGGCTCTTTCCAGATGTGGCGTTTGATGGAGTAGAGGAACTGTGGGAAGTAATCAGTGAACAGTGAACAGTGAACAGTCTAGTGAACAGTGAACAGTAAACAGTCTACTGTTTACTGTTTACTGTCTACTGTTCACTGTCTTCTGTCTTCTGTTTACTCACAAGGAGAAACCATGTCCTACTTTCTTGGCATAGATTCTTCGACGACGGCGACGAAGGCGTTGTTAATTGGTGAAGATGGGGAAGTGGTGGGGGTGGCTGCGGCGGAGTATGCCTATGAAACACCTAGACCGCTGTGGAGCGAACAAGACCCCGATTTGTGGTGGCAGGCAACAGTGAAAAGCATTCGCCAGGTGTTGGCGCAAACGGGCATTCCCCCGGCCGAAGTGAAAGCAGTGGGGTTGACGGGACAGATGCACGGGTTGACGCTGTTGGGGGAAAACGGCCGAATCCTTCGCCCGGCTATCTTGTGGAACGACCAACGCACCGGGGCTGAATGTGATGAAATCCGCGCCCGCTTGGGCAAAGAACGCCTCATTCAAATCACCGGCAACGATGCCCTCACTGGTTTCACTGCCCCCAAACTCCTCTGGGTGCGCCACCACGAACCTGAGATTTATGCCCAAATTCGTCACATCCTGCTGCCCAAAGATTATGTACGTTACAAATTGACCGGAGATTTTGCCGTAGACAAGGCAGATGGGGCAGGCACTATTTTGTTTGACATTCGCCAACGGGATTGGTCGCCAGAAGTGCTGGCAGCGTTGCAGATTGACCCGGCCTGGCTGCCCAAAACCTACGAAGGCAGCGACATCACCGGCACAATAACGGCCGAATCGGCCGAACACACCGGCCTCAAAGCAGGTACCCCGGTTGTGGGTGGGGGTGGCGACCAGGCTGCTGCTGCGGTGGGGAGTGGCGCAGTGCAAGAGGGCATCGTCTCTGTCAGCCTGGGTACATCGGGGGTGGTTTTTGCCGCCACTCACCACCCGGCCGTTGAACCCCAGGGGCGGCTACACGCTTTTTGCCATGCCGTACCTGGCCGGTGGCACTTTATGGGTGTGATGTTATCGGCGGCAGGCAGTTTGCGCTGGTACCGAGACACCCTGGCCCCAGGTGTGGGGTTTGAGGCCCTCACCGCCCCCGCCGCCTCTGTGCTTGCGGGCAGCGAGGGTTTGTTTTTTTTGCCCTACCTCACTGGCGAACGCACCCCACACCCCGACCCATTAGCACGCGGGGCATTTGTGGGGTTGACGGTGCGCCATACTCAGGCACACCTGACGCGGGCCGTGTTGGAAGGGGTGGCGTTTGGTTTGCGCGATAGTTTTGAATTGATGAAAGGGGCGGGTTTAAGCGGGGTTTCCCAGGTGCGGGTGTCGGGTGGGGGAGCCAAAAGTGGTCTGTGGCGGCAAATTTTAGCTGATGTGCTGGTGGCCGAACTGGTTACGGTGAATACGGCCGAAGGGGCTGCTTATGGGGCTGCGTTGTTGGCTGCTGTAGCGGCCGGGCAGTTCCCCGATGTTCCTGCTGCCTGCGCCGCCACCATCCGGGTAACAGGCAGCACCTCCCCCACAGCGAACCAGGCGATTTATGAAGAGATTTACCCGCTTTATCGGGCGTTGTATCCGGCTCTAAAAGCGACTTTTCAAAAGTTACGGTGATAATTGCGTGGTGAAATGAGGCAATATGTCATACGTCTCTAATTTTCCAAATGCCTTTTTAGGGACGTAATCAACAAATCCAGGTCATATGGTTTGGCGATAAACCCTTTGACCTGCGTGAAGGCGGAGGTGGGAATATCCTCGGCGCGATAACCGGATGTCAACACAATTTTGGCATTGGGGTTAATTTCCCAAAACATTTGTAACGCTTGCATGATGCCCATGCCGGGCATTGCCACATCCAGCATGATTAAATCCACCTCGTGCCACCGCTCCCGGTACAAATCAATGGCTTTGGTTCTATTGGATTCTGTGATGGCCTGCATTCCAGCCAGTTCCAGGGTATCACTAATGACGCTGGTCACTTCTGGGTCGTCGTCTACGACCAGCAATAGTGGGGATTGGTTGGGCAGTTCGTCTTGGGGCAGGAACGGGGTGGGGGTGATGACAGAAGTGGTTGCCACCGGGAAGTAGAGGTGGAATTGAGTCCCTTTGCCAACGGTGCTTTCTACCCGCAAACCAGCCTCGTGCCCTTTCACTACCCCCAGAACGACTGGCAGCCCCAACCCGCGCCCTACAAATTTGGTGGTAAAAAAGGGATCAAATATCTTTTTTAAGGTGGTGACATCCATGCCAGGGCCGTTGTCCCAGATGGTGAGTTGGATGTAATGGCCGGGTTTTAAGGTTTCGCCGGTGTATTGGTTGAGTAATACCTCTGGAGTGTATAGGTCGGTTAATTGGGTGGAGATTTTGATACAACCCGGCCGGCTGCTAATGGCCTCGACGGCGTTGATGACCAGGTTGTTGATGGCCTGGGTGATTTGGGTGACATCGGCTTCTATGTTTGGCAACCCCTCGGTTAATTTTAGTTGAAACTGGATGTGTTTGGGCAAAATGGAGAGGAAGAAGCTGTGGTTGTGGCGGATGATCTGGTTGAGGGCGATGGTTTTGACTTCAAATCGGCTACGCCCGGAGTAAGCCAGCATTTGTTGGGCCAGTTGCACGGCGTGTTCGGCCGATTTTATGGCACGGTTCAGGTGGCGTTGAATGGGGTCTTCGGCGGCGGCTTTGCGCTGGGCGATAGAGAGTTGCCCGATAACGGCCGAAAGTGAGTTATTGAGGTCGTGCGCCACCCCCCCCGCCAGGATGCCTAAACTCTCAAATTTTTGTTTGTTGTACAATAATTCCTGGTTTTGTTTGCGTTCGGTAATGTCTATGATGTGGGCAATAAACTGGAGGGGGCGGGCTTGGGCATCCCGGATGAGGGTGACATGGAGCAAGGCATAAACAATTCGGCCGTTTCGATGAATGTACCTTTTTTCGAGTTGATAGTCGGAGATTTCCCCACGTAACGCTTTTTCTCGCAGGGATTGGTTCAGCAAGACATCATCGGGGTGGGAGATGGCGACGAACGTTTTGCCTAATAGTTCGTGGCTGCTGTATCCCACCATTTCACAAAAGGCTGGGTTGATTTGCAGGAAACGGCCGTCTATAGCTGTCACCACAATACCTATCAAGGAGCTTTCAAACAGGAGGCGAAACCGTTCTTCCCGGTCGCGCAATTTAACGGTGGCTCGTTGCCGTTCGATAGCGTACCAACACGCCCGCGCTACTTGTTCTGCTTCCACCTGGGACTTAACCAGAAAGTCTTGTGCCCCTGCCTGCACCACCTTCACGGCTAAGGTTTCATCCCCAAACCCAGCCAGCACCACAATGGGAATGTGTGAGGCACGCGCATAGACCTGGGAG